>JAAYTB010000031.1 GCA_012523855.1 Clostridia bacterium | reverse complement strand
AGATTATATTATAGACAAACTAAAGGCAATTGGTTTTGAAGTTTATGAAGATGATTGTGGCAGTAAGCTAGGAGGAAATGCTGGGAATGTATATGGCTATTGGAAGGGGACAATTCCAGGAGAACCTATTCTTTTATCTGCCCATATGGATACGGTAAAACCGGGGAAAGGTAAGGAAGCCATAATCAAAGAGGACGGTACTATTGTAGGCAATGGTCTAGCTGTTCTTGGCGCCGATGATCTATCTGGGATTGCTAGCATTTTGGAAGCTCTGGAAACAGTGGCTGAGAATAAAATCCGCCATAGGGACATAGAAGTGCTTTTTACTGTTGCCGAAGAGGTGTATATTCAAGGCAGTGCTGCCTTTGACTATAGCAGGCTAAAAGCAAAGGAGGCCTATGTTTTTGATTTAAGTGGTCCTGTAGGCACTGCAGCGGTTCAAGCTCCAACCTTAGTATCCTTTGAAATAGGCATAAAGGGCAGGGCTGCCCATGCAGGTTTTTCACCGGAGTTGGGTGTCCATGCTATAAGGGTTGCATCTAAAGCCATAAGTCAGTTGGAAATGGGAAGAATCGATGAAAATACTACAGTTAACATAGGAACTATAGAAGGTGGAAGGGCAAGAAATATAGTGGCAGATAGCTGTATAGTTAAGGGTGAAGTGAGAAGCCTTGAACATGAGAAGGCTATAGAGCTGGCTAAGAGAATTCAGGGCCTTTTTCAGAAGGAAGCTGAAAAAGCTGGAGCCTTAATAGAATATAAGGATTCCTTCGGATGTGTTGCCTATAAGATTGATAAAGATGAAAGGATTGTAACACGCTTTCTTGATATATGTGATAGGCTTGCAATAAAGAGCCATTTGATTACTACTCTAGGAGGCAGTGATAATAATAATTTTGCCCTTAATGGTATTAGAGGAATTGTATTGGCATCTGGTATGAATAATGTTCACTCCTTAGGAGAATACAGTCATGTTGAAGAGTTAGTAAAAAGTTCACTTATAGCTTTAGAAATAATAAGAGCAGAGCTTTGATAAGGAGGTAAAGATGACCTTACAACAGTTAAAATATGTTATCACCATTGCAGATTGTAATTCTATGAATAAGGCTTCAAAGGCCTTATTTATCTCCCAGCCCAGCCTTTCTGCCTCCATTAAGGAGTTGGAAAATGAGATAGGCATTGAGCTCTTTAGGAGAACCAATCGGGGAATTACTATGACTTTAGAAGGAGAGGAGTTCCTTGGATATGCAAGACAGGTGGTAGAACAGTATCAGTTAATTGAAGAAAGATTTGTTGAGAAGAAAAGTGTAAAAAAGAAATTCGGTGTGTCAACCCAACATTACACCTTTGCGGTAAAGGCCTTTGTTGAGATGGTAAAACAGTTTGGAATGGACGAATATGAATTTGCTGTCCATGAAACTAAGACTTATGAAGTAATTGAAAATGTTAAGAACTTTAAAAGTGAGCTTGGTATCCTTTATCTTAGCGATTTTAATAGAAAGGTTATCACTAAGATACTTAATGATAACAAGCTGGTATTTAAAGAATTATTTCAATGTAAAACCTATGTGTATTTATGGAAGGGCAATCCTCTAGCCAATAAAAGCTTAATTACCATGGAGGAGCTATTGGATTACCCCTGTCTTTCCTTTGAACAGGGAATCTACAACTCATTTTATTTTGCAGAAGAAGTTTTAAGCACCTACGACTATAAGAGAATAATAAAGGTCAATGATAGGGCCACCATTTTAAATTTTATGGTAGGACTTAATGGTTATACCCTATGCTCAGGAATAATTTGTGAGGAGCTAAATGGCAATGACTACAAGGCAATTCCACTGGACTGTGATGAAATTATGACCATTGGATATATTATGAGGAAGAATGTAGGATTAAGTCCATTGGGAAGAAAATATGTAGAGGAGTTAAAGAAGTATAGAGAAAAAGTGTTATAGGTAAAAACTATAACCAATTATCTGTTTTGCATATTAACACCTTTTCTTAAAACCGTGTATAATTCAATTATAAGCTAAGCAGTGGAAAGAAAATTAGTTAATTATGTATGAATAATAATGCTAGAAGGGAGAAAGTATAATGCGTATAGTAGAAAGAGCAAGTAAGATGATAAAGGCTATGACTATGTGTAACTGTGGTTTCATGGATATATGTGAAATGATGGTTACTTGTGATGCGCATTATGTTACCTGATAATAGTTTTCATTTGATAATGAAACAGGTACATAAGGATGTGCCTGTTTTTTTAAACCCTAAAACGAGGAAGGTAAAGGAAGTGAAGTAATGTTATGATAAAGTTTGAAAATGTTAGCAAGAGCTTTGAATCAGAAGCTAGAGTAGTTGAAGCTGTAAAAAATGTAAATCTTCATATAGAAAAAGGCAAGATATGCGGTATTATAGGTTTCTCAGGGGCAGGTAAGTCAACCTTAGTTAGATGTATTAATCTATTGGAGAGGCCTAGCAGCGGCAAGGTATTTATAGATAATACAGAGATAACTGCCTTATCGGAGAAGGAGCTTAGAAAAAAGAGAAAAGAGATTGGAATGATCTTTCAGCAATTTAACCTCTTTGCCTCTAGAAATGTATTTGACAATGTAGCCTATCCATTGAAGTACAGTGGAATGAAGAAGGAGGACATAAGAAAAAAGGTGGATTCTTTGTTAGAGCTGGTAGGCCTTTCAGATAAGGCTAAGGCATATCCTTCCCAATTAAGTGGAGGGCAGAAGCAAAGGGTAGCAATAGCTAGAGCCCTAGCCAATGATCCTAAAATACTACTTAGTGACGAATCTACTAGCGCTTTGGATCCACAAACTACAAGGTCCATACTAAAGCTATTAAAAGAGCTTAATGAGAAGCTGGGAATTACTATAGTAGTTATCACCCACGAAATGCAGGTAGTGAAAGAAATATGCCACAAGGTTGCAGTTATGGAGAAGGGTGAAGTTGTGGAAGAGGGGGACGTATTTACTGTCTTTGCTAATCCAGAAAAGGAAATAACAAAAGATTTTGTGGATAGTACCTCCAATTTATCTAAGATACATGAATTGATTGATGAAAAAGTATCAATCACAAAACTAAGCAAGGAGGAGTGTATTGTAAAGTTCAAGTATCTTGAAAGAAGTGTATCAGAGGCCTTGGTGTCTCAGATATCTAGGAAATATAATCTGGATATTAATATTATTTTTGGCAATATTGAACTAATCGGAGAAAATCCTATTGGTGGACTAGTATCCATTATAAAAGGAGAAACTAAGAGCATAGAAGATGCAATTGCTTATTTAAAAGATAGGAATGTTGGAGTGGAGGTGATTTTAGATGGAAGGCTTTCTAAATAGTATTATACCTAATATAATGAACAAACTCCCCGACTTTTATGAAAGTATAGTAGATACATTAAAGATGCTAGGATGGTCTGGTTCTATATCCTTTGTATTAGGCTTGTTTTTGGGAGTTGTATTAATAGTAACAAGAAAGGGTGGAATTCTTCAAAATACTGTTATATATCAAATTTTAGATAAGGTGATAAACTTTTTCCGTTCAGTGCCTTTCATTATTCTTTTAGCAGCCTTAATTCCAGTTACCCGTAAGATAATGGGAACGGCCATAGGAGTAGAAGGAGCAATTGTGCCACTGATCTTTGGTACGGTACCATTTTTCGCAAGACAGATTGAAGCAGCTTTGTCAGAAATAAATCCAGGCTTAATTGAAGCAGCTCAATCTATGGGATCAGGCCCCTTGGAAATCATCTTTAGAGTGTATCTGAAAGAATGTATTGGAGGAATTGCAAGAGCTACTACTATAACAGCCATTAGCCTTATAGGCTTGACAGCTATGGCTGGAGCAGTAGGAGCAGGAGGTATTGGTGATTTTGCAATTCGTTTTGGATATCAGAGAAATCAGATAGATGTTACCTATGTTTCTGTGGTGGTATTAGTCCTTCTGGTAAGTATTATACAAGTTATTGGCAACATTATAGTTAAGAAAAGTAGTCATTAAGGAAAAGTAACAAAGGAGGATAAGGAAATGGGATTGAAAGCAAGAAAGGTTATTATTATTGGAGCAGGACATGTAGGCTCTCATGCAGGATATGCACTGGCTTCCCAGGGCTTGGCAGAGAAGATTGTTTATATTGATACAGATGAGGATAAGGCAAAGGCTCAAGCTCTTGATATATTTGATGCCACAGTTTATCTTCCCCGTCGTGTAGAAGTAAAGGCGGGAGATTACAGCGAGGCAAAGGATGGAGACCTGATGATCATAGCGGTAGGGCCACTTCCAGATATGACTAAGGGTCAGACTAGAATGGATACCTTAAGTGACACCATTGAAATTATAAAGGATGTAGTAGTTAAAATAAAGGAATCAGGCTTTTCAGGAATCATACTTAGTATATCTAATCCTGCCGATGTAGTAGCCCACTATATTCAGAAAAAACTTGATTATCCTCCACATAAAATTATTTCCACAAGTACTACATTAGATTCTGCTAGACTGCGAAGAGTTATTTCAGATCATACAGGAATTGATCAGAAATCTATATACGCTTATGCCCTTGGAGAACATGGAGAAAGCCAAATGGTAGCCTGGTCTACTGTTACTATAGCAGGAAAGCCTATCATAGAATTGATCAAAGAAAAGCCTGACAAGTATGGAAGGCTAGACTTAGAAGCCATGGCTGCAGAAGGAAGGGCAGGAGGCTGGAAGATCCTTGGAGGTAAGGGCTCTACAGAGTTTGGTATCGGTGCTTCCATTGCAGAGGTTACTAGAGCTATCTTCGCCGATGAGAAAAGAGTTCTACCAGTATCAGTTCTTTTACAAGGTGAATACGGACAAGATGATGTATACGCATCGGTACCAACTGTACTTGGAATCAAGGGAGTAGAAGAAATTATAGAATTAAGTATGACAGAGGAAGAGCAGGCTGCCTTTAATGCTTCCTGCAAGACTTTGAAGGAAAATTACCAAATTGCATTAAGATTATAAATTTTTAAATTAAAGGGAGGCTATTATTATGAAAAAAAGAAATTTTATTGCCGCTTTATTATCAGTATTTATTTTAACAACAGCTACAGCTTGCGGAAATTCAAAGAAGGCTGATAAGGATAAAAATGTAGTTAAGGTGGGAGTTGTAGGAGAGGCCAATGAAATGTGGGATCCTGTAATAGAGGAACTAGCAAAGGAAGGGATAGAAATTAAGCTTATTTCCTTTACTGACTATGCCACACCAAATAGAGCCTTAAATGATGGTGAAACTGATTTGAATGCATTCCAGCACCATGCATATTTAAATGATGAAGTAAAAAACAATGGCTACAAAATTGAAGCTATTGGAGACACATTTATATCTGCCATGAATATCTATTCTGATAAGCTATCTAATGTAAGTGAAATAGGACAAGGGGCCAAGATAGCTATTCCTAACGATGCTACCAATGGAGGTCGTGCCCTTAAGGTATTAGAAGCAGCAGGCTTAATTAAACTAGATCCAGAAGCTGGAGATAGTCCAGAAAGATCTGATATAAGAGAAAATAAGTTAAATTTAGAACTGGTAGAAGTAGATGCAGCAAATGTATACTCCTTACTTCCTGATGTTGCAGCAGCAGTTATCAACTGTAATTATGCTTTAGATAATGGATTGAACCCAGCTAAAGATTCAATTTTCCAGGACGATGTAAATATTTATTCAGGAAAAAGTTATGTAAATTTAATTGCAGCAAGATCAGAAGATGCAAACAATGAAACTTATTTGAAAATTGTAAAAGCCTATCAATCAGAAGCTGTAGAAGAAGTATTTGCTAATGAATTTAAGGGAGCATATCTTGCAGCTTGGAAATAGTGAAATAAGAGTCCTAAAGAAGGAGACGTGACATATGCAGGAGTTAAGCAAAAGAACTGCTACTTTTACCGATTCCCTTATACGTAGAATGACCAGAATTTCAAATCAGTACAAGGCAATAAATCTTTCTCAAGGCTTTCCGGATTTTGAACCGCCTATTGAGATAAGAAACCGTTTAGCGGAAGTGGCAATAGAAGGACCTCATCAATATGCCTTGACCTGGGGAGCAGAAAATTTTAGGGAGGCACTGGCAAGAAAGCAGGAACGGTTTTCTGCTATGAAGGTGGACCTTGACAAGGAAATTGTGGTTACCTGTGGAAGCACAGAAGCAATGATGGCAGCCATGATGTCTATAACTAATCCGGGAGATAAGGTAGTTATCTTCTCTCCCTTTTATGAAAATTACGGAGCAGACACCATACTGGCAGGAGCTCAGCCAATATACGTACCTCTAAAGCCACCTAGCTTTGATTTCGATCCTGAGGAACTTGAAGCTGCCTTTAAAGAAGGAGTTAAAGCTTTAATATTGTGTAATCCTTCAAATCCCAGCGGTAAGGTCTTTACAAGAGAGGAGCTGCAAATAATTGCAGATTTAGCTATTAAATATGATAGCTATGTAATAACCGATGAGGTCTATGAGCACATTATTTATGATGATCATAAACATATTTATATGGCAACACTGCCTGGCATGAGGGAAAGAACAATCATGTGTAGTTCTTTATCTAAGACCTATTCTATAACTGGCTGGAGGCTAGGCTATGTGATTGCCAATGAAAAGGTAATTGACCGAGTTAAGAAGGTCCATGATTTTCTAACAGTTGGAGCTGCTGCTCCATTAATGGAGGCCGCCACCGTTGGACTTAATTTTGGAGATGAATACTACCATGACTTAAAAAAACACTATAGCCACATGAGGGATTTGTTTTTATATGGCCTTAAAAATATAGGCCTTACTTACACAGAGCCACAGGGAGCCTATTATGTCTTAGTAGATATAAGTGAATTTGGATATAGGAGCGATTTAGACTTTTGTGAAAGGATGGCCAAGGAGCTAGGGGTGGCAGCAGTGCCAGGATCTGGCTTTTTCAAAGAGGATGTTAATCATTTAATCCGCTTCCATTTTGCTAAAAAAGATGAGACTTTAATTGCTGCCTTAGACAGATTGTCGGATATTTACAAAAAACTAAAAAAGTAGCACTTTTATCT
>JAAYTB010000164.1 GCA_012523855.1 Clostridia bacterium | reverse complement strand
TACCAGCCATTAGACTCTCCAATAACAGTTATAACATTACCTTGCCATAGAGTGTGAAAACTATCGTAGTTTGTACCGGGACCTGTTCTAACATTTAATTTGCTTGCAGTTACAGTTCCTTTAGTAACAGCACTTTGCTGGGTACTAGTTGGATTAAGTTCTGCAGCCTTAGCAGTAACAGCATTAGAAGCAAAAGGCACAGAGGCCACTACCATGGAACCTAAAAGGAGCTTTACAGTGGTTACCTTTATGTCAGAAAACTTATCCTTCACAAAGTTTCTGATTTGGTCATCTAAATTAAGAACTTTTTCTTTAAAGTCTGAACCTAATTCCCCTGAAAACTCTGTAAATTCAGGATTTAGATTAATTATAACGGTGTATTCACCCTTATTTTCCACCAACCTAAAGTCTTTATACCAATCCATAAGCTTCACTCCTCTTCTTGTGGTTTAATAACCTTATTTATTTTCCCCTTCCTTATATATAATTTCCAACTTACAATAAACTATTTCTTCTGAAATTGACAAAGGACAATTATAGGATTAAACTAAATTTATAACAAAAAGTGAGCAGGTGATTAGGTGTGGGTTTTTACAAGGATAAGAAAGGTGATGAAGGATTAGAATTTTCACCAGAGGAAGAGAGCAAACAAAAGGATAAATCTATAGAAAAGACTATTAAGGAGTACGCAGTATCTATCATAGTTTGTGTTATAATAGCTCTTATTATTAAAACTTTTGTTATAGCTAGAGCAGATGTTGATGGTTGGTCTATGTACCCTACCTTAAAAAATGAAGATGTTTTATTTATAAACAGAGTTAGCAGCATTAAAAAGAATTACAAGAGGGGCGAAATTGTAATTTTTGATTCTCATAATAAAGAAGATGATATATACATCAAAAGAATAATAGCTGTAGCTGGGGATGAGATAGAGATAAGGGATGGTAAGGTTTATCTTAATGGTGAGGAGCTTGAAGAGGAGTATCTTGACCATGACAGCAAAACAGAGCCAGGCTTTTTTATGAAAAATAAGAAAAAGTACAAGGTTCCAGAAGGACATATTTTTGTAATGGGTGATAATCGAGAGGGTAGTGAAGACAGTAGAAACTTTGGTCCTGTCAGCCTTGAACAGGTTCAAGGAAAAGCATTTATCAGATTGTTCCCCGTGAAGGAATTTAAAATTTTTTAATTAGATAGGTATTTTCAGTAGGAAAGCTAACAATAGGTTAGCTTTTTTATCTATAGAAATTCAGCGAGCAGTTAAAAGAGAAAGTATGATATTTTATTAGGAGGCTGAAATTTATGGAAGAGAAGCTTCAAGGTCAATTAGATGAAATTAACAGAGTATTTAAGCTACAACAAGAGTACAAGGACAAGCTGAGACAAACAAGTGTTAAGGAAAGAAAGGCAAAGCTAAAGAGGAGGAATTCATAAAATTAGCTAAGAAATATATAGAAAAGTTTTATGGCGATATGAGGGAAAAGGAAAACTTGAAATATTGCAGTATCATTAATAGAAGACATTTTGAAAGAATTAAAGGCCTGGTAGAAGATGCTGTAAGTAAGGGAGCGGTTATATCTAGCGGCGGTGGCTTTGATGAAAGTTTCAATCTTATTACACCAACCTTATTAACAAGGGTAGCTGCAGACTCAGAGATTATGGAGGAGGAGATCTTTGGACCGGTGCTGCCTATTATACCCTATGAGGATATTAAGGAGGTTTATCATTACATAAAATCTAAACCCAAGCCTTTAGCCTTATATATCTTTGGAAGGGACAAGGGAGCCATAAAAGACATATTAAAGAATACTCAATCTGGAGATGTATGTATTAATAATGTAATCCTCCATGTAAGTAATGTTAACTTACCCTTTGGTGGCTTTAACAACAGTGGTATTGGGAAAACTCATGGTTATCATGGCTTTATGGCTTTCACCCATGAGCGATCGGTATTAAAGCAGGGAGCTATTAATACTGCATCTTTGCTCTATCCACCTTTTAAGCCTAATAGCAGTAAGTTGGTTAAAATGATAATGAAGCTGCTTTAAATATATTAAGACTATTTTTGAAAATTATAAAGGAGACTCAAAGAGTCTCCTGTTAATTTTCTATAGATATATAGGATTTCTATTAAAGTCTAGCAACTCCACTGTTTACAGCGGCTGCGCTAACAGCTTTAGCCACTGCTTTTTGAACCTTCATATCGAAGGCTTTGGGGATAATATAATCCTCTGTTAATTCTTCTTGGCTTATGGAGTCTGCAATAGCGTAGGCTGCAGCGATTTTCATTTCTTCGTTTATGTCTTTAGCTCTTACATCTAAGGCCCCTCTAAATATTCCAGGGAAGGCTAATACATTGTTTATTTGGTTAGGAAAATCGGAACGACCAGTACCAATAACTCTGGCACCAGCCTTTTTAGCATCTTCAGGGAAGATTTCCGGTGTTGGGTTGGCCATGGCAAATATGATGGCATCTTTGTTCATACTTCTAACCATGTCTTCGGTAACAGTGTTGGGAGCGGAAACACCGATAAATACATCTGTATCCTTTATGACATCTGCTAAGGAGCCAGTTAAGCCATTAGGATTAGTGATTTGAGCTATTTCTGCCTTAGACTCATTTCCGTATTCCTTTCCTTTATGTATTGCCCCTTTACTATCACACATTATTAAATTTTTTACTCCAGATGATAGTAGCAATTTTGCTATAGCAACTCCTGCAGAACCAGCTCCGTTTATTACCACCTTTATAGCTTCAAGGTCTTTCTTTACTATTTTTAAGGCATTTATAAGAGCTGCCAGAGTTACAACTGCAGTACCGTGTTGGTCGTCGTGGAAGACTGGTATATCAAGCCTTTCTTTCAACTTCTTTTCAATTTCAAAACATCTAGGAGCAGATATATCCTCTAAGTTTATTCCTCCAAAAGATAAGGATATGTTGGCAATAGTATTAACTATTTCCTCTGTATCTTTAGAGTTTATAATTATAGGGAAAGCATCTACATCTCCAAAAGTTTTAAAGAGAACCGCCTTCCCTTCCATAACAGGAAGGGAAGCCAAGGGACCTATATCTCCTAAACCTAAAACTGCAGTTCCGTCAGATACTACAGCAATAGTATTCCATCTTCTAGTGTAGCTGTAGGCTAAATCCGGATTCTTTTCAATCTCTAAGCAAGGCTGCGCTACCCCTGGGGTGTAGGCTAGGCTTAAGTCTTTTGAGTTCTTAACCTCCGCCCTAGGAACTATTTCAATTTTACCTCTTTTTCTTTCGTGATAATCTAAAGACTCTTGATAAATTGTCATTACTTGTCTCCTTTCAAGAAAGTTTTACTGGGAAGGGGTATTCTCTAGCTTTCTATTTTTAAAATAGATTATAGTATAATTTATTAGTGCCACAAAAGCGCTAACCACAGCTATTTTTAACATAATGTTGGCTGTGTATTTATTTATAGGTAATATAAAAATGGCTAAATAAAAAAGAAAAGTTGATGCCTTTCCAAAGATGTTAGCGGGTATGACAGTGTTTTTCTTGTATAAAAACAAACCTGATATTATCATAAGAGAATCTTTTGCAGCTATTAATATTACTACTAACAATGGAATATAGCCTTTGATTGCAAGACATATCAAAACAGTTAGTAGCATTAACTTATCAGCTAAGGGATCTGTGACCATGCCCCATTTTGTTACTAAACTATGCTTTCTTGCTATGTATCCATCTAATACATCTGTAGCCCCAGCTAGAAGAAATATTGAAACAGCAATTACAAGATTATTTTGAATAGATGAAAAGAAAACTAGTACAAAAACTGGAATTAAAAAAAGTCTAAATAGAGTAAGAATATTAGGTACATTCATTTAGTTACCGATACTTTGACCGGTGCTCACCTCCTATTAATGTGGATTTATAAGTATATAGGCATAAATCATAGTATTAGCATTTAAAATATATTTATTTGATAAATTTTATACTTCATTCAATAGATATACAGTACTATGATACCATATAATTTAAGCTAGGAAAAGAAAAAATGATGACACAAGAAGGAGAAGGAGATATAATAGTATAAAGGTTGTACACTATAATCTAAGGTGAAATATTTATTGAAGATCTATAAGGAGAAAGACAAATGAACATAAATATAGGCATGAGAAATATTAAAACTGGACTTGCAGTTTTAATCTGCGTTCTTATTTCCAGGCTACTAAAACTGGAGTATCCTTTTTACTCTGCTATTGCTGCAGTAATTGCTATGCAAACTTCCGTGGAAGCTTCCTTTAAAGCTGGCAAGAATAGAATGTTAGGAACCTTTGTAGGGGCAGTAATAGGATATGTGTTTGCCTTAATATATCCTGGTAACATTATTTTGATAACCTTAGGAGTTATGGCAATAATACACATATGTAACTTGTTAAACTGGAAAAGTGCAGTATCCATAGCTTGTGTGGTCTTCCTTTCTATAATGTTAAATGATAGTGGCAGAGATCATTTGTATTATAGCGTCAACAGATTACTTGATACCTTTATAGGGATCATAGTAGCCTTAATAATAAATAGATTTATAGCACCTCCAAAATTAGAGAAAGCTGAAGATTAATAGGTGACTCTTTAGATAATTTGCAAGTTAGTTTTACAATTAAGGCTGGCACTTTTTTTGTATTGTATTTATAAAATCAGTTAGTTATAATATTGCTAAGACATAGTAATGAAATGAAATTCTTGCTTGTCAAAATCCTAATAGAAAGGTTGATAGCTATGATTACTAAGGATACTACCATAGGAGAAGTTGTTAGAAACTATCCTGATAAAATTGATATACTTATGGACTTTGGTATGGGTTGTGTAGGCTGTCCTGCTTCACAATCTGAAACTGTAGAACAGGCTGCCATGGTTCATGGAATGGATGTTGAGGATCTTCTTGCAGCTCTTAACAAATAATATTATAAGCGGAAAAAACCCTGAAGTGCTATATTCAGGGTTTTTTTATTTGATAACTTGATTTCACTTTGTTAAAATATTAATGTAATTATATAGACTTTTGGAAAATGTTTTAATAAGAACCTAATGGATTAAAGGGGGTGGAGTTTGAGGCTTGAGGCCTTAGACGGACTATGGAAAAAGAAGTTTTGATTAAGGAGTATGAAATACATTATTACGAAGTTGACTTTAGAAAGCAAATGAAAATAACCAGTTTGATAGATTTCTTTGGAGATTTAGCTACCTGCCAAAGCGAAAATTTAGGAGTTGGTATGGATTATCTTTTTTCTAATAATTTAGGATGGGTTTTATATAAGTGGGACATAGACATACATAGTTATCCTAAGTATGGTGATAAAATAAAAATTAAAACCATGCCTTATGGCTTTAGAAGATTTTATGCTTATAGAATATTTGAAGTCTTTAATGAAGAGGGAGAACTTATAGCAGAGGCAAAGTCTATTTGGTTCTTGCTTAATATAGAAAGAAAAAGGCCTGTTAGGATAGAAAGTCAGTTTTATAAGGCCTATGGTATTGATGAAACTTGTAAGGACATGTTTGAAATAGAGGACATATCAAAGGTAGAGGATGTACAGGAAGAAAAGATTTTTAATGTGAGATATGATGATATAGATACAAATAAACATGTTAACAATTCCAAGTATGCTTCTTGGGCCATAGAGGCGTTACCTCTTGATATTCTACTAAATTATAAGCTAAATAAAATAAAAATAACCTATCAAAAGGAAACTAAATATGGAGAAACAATAAGCTCCAAGGTTCAGGTGAGAAAGAAGGAAAACACTGCTTTATGTAATCACAGTATACAAGATAGGGAAGGAAATATATTAGCCCTAATAGAAACAAGCTGGGAAGAAGAGGGAACAGAGAACAGATAACAGAGGACAGATTTCAGATGTCAGATGTGGGCTTTTAAGGATAGTTGGGCAAGGACAATGGACTGTCCTGACCTCTGATATCTCATACCTGACAGCTGATACCAAAAGCGGCCAAAATAAAGGCCGCTTTTATTATACTTGTCCTCGTAATAATTGAGGTTTTAATGAATCTCCAAACTTAGATAGGGGTATCCTTATAGTAGGAATATCTGTGCCTGCTGGGGCGATTTCGTTGAAACGGAAAAAGAGGACTAAATCGGTGTTATCTATATAAAAGGGCTGATCATCAGCGATGCCTCTAAAGCTGTTTATAGCTCCAGGGAAGTATTTTTGAGGATTAGTGCCCAGTTCTTTCATAATCTCTGTGTTGATTAAGGCTTTTGCGTTAATTCCTGGTTTAAATAAATCTAGTACTGAAAGGGATTTGCCGGTTCTTATATCATAATTATAGGTAGTTCTTGTATAATAGGTTATTCCGTTAATAACTTGCTCGTATATGAGAGAAAGACTTAAAATATTATTCTTATTGTATGTTACCGCATATACGTTAGATATACGGTAAGGATTTATTTGTTGATTTTTTGCCTTTGCCTTTGCAGCATTCTCTTCAGCGGCTTCTTCCATTTGTCTTTTAAATTCCATTATATCATTGTTAATATTAGAATTAATAAACTGTAATATATTTGGGCTTATGGACACTTGTATTACGGGAACTCTTAAATCTACCTTTATTTTTTCATTACTGCTTTTAATATCTTTCGTTCGCACTGTAAGACGATTGCTTGGTGAAGCTGCCCTATACATATTAGAGCTGTAGGGACAATAATAGCAATGGCTATTCATAGAAATAAACATAAAGACTGCCTCCTTGTAAATTCCGGTGACATTAAAATTTGTTCATGTCATTACCTTCCTATTTACAATATGCAAAAGCAGTCTTATTTGTACTATGAAAAAGTTTATCTTCTATTTTCTAGCAGAACTGTGGCCTGCTATGGCGCCTGAGCTCCAAGCCCATTGAAGGTTAAAACCTCCACAGTCGCCATCTACATCTAATATTTCCCCTGCAAAGTATAGGTTCTTATGCAATCTTGACTCCAAGGTTTCTTCATTTACTTCTCTAGTATCTATACCACCACTAGTAACCTGGGCATTAGCAAAGGAGTTTGTTCCTGTAACAGGGAAAGTCCAGTCTTGTAGAAGCTTTTTTAAGGCGCTTTTTTCTTTCCAGCTTAGCTCCCAAAGAGGCTTGTGAATATTGTCAACTCCAGCTTCCTTTAAAAGTATGGGAATGAGTTTTTTATTAATTACTCCAATAAAGGCAGTAGCCATGCTTCTATGTCCAAACATAGCCTTGTGGTTCTCTAAAAAGTTGTATAGGTCTTCAGAATCCAAGTCAGGCATCATATTAACACGAACTTCAACCTTTTTTCTTTCATTTAAGCTACAGGATGCTATTCGGCTTAACTGTAAAATAGGAGGTCCAGATATACCGTAGTCTGTAAAAAGTATTTCACCAAATTCACTTCTAAGAAGCTCTCCGTTTACTAATATATCAGCAAGACCGTTAAACTTAATGCCAGCTAGGGCCTTTAAGTTTTTATAATCCAGTTTTAGCTGGACTAAAGCTGGAAGGGGAGAGATGATTTGGTGTCCTAAGGACTGTGCCAAAGCATAGCCAGAGCCATCAGAACCAGTGAAGGGAGCGGATTTTCCTCCGGTGCAAATAATTAGCTTTTGGCAGCTATATTGCTCATATCCATGGGCAGTCTTGCTTTTAACACTGTAACCAGACTTGCGAGGTTGGATTTCAACAACCTTATTTCCAGAATAGACGGGGATTTCTCTCTCTTCTAAGGCCAAACGCAATATATCTAGTACAGAAGAAGCTTGCAAAGACATAGGATACATTTTGCCTCCTTCCAGGCTGGTAAGTGGAAGGCCTAGCATAGAAAAAAAGTTAATTGTATCTTCTACAGTGAAAGCTCTCAACACTGGCAGGAAAAAGTCCTTGTTGCTACTGTGATAAGCTAGGTTATAATGGACATCCCCATTGCTTTTTAAAGACTGATACTTTTTAAGGCTAGCATCAATTGTCTTGTTTGTGATATTACACCTTCCGTTTCCTGTAGTTAAGATCTTTTTCCCCACTCTATCGTTAGCTTCAATAATAGCTGTATCCATACCATAATCCTTAGCAGTGATAGCAGCGGTAATGCCGGCAGCACCGGCGCCTATTATCAATAATTCATGTTTCAATATTAATCAACTCCGTAGTTTAAAGTCTCTTTTATATTATAGACATTTTCTAAGTTAATTTCACGCAACAATATGATTTAATTGGGCATATTATAAAGTATCTTGGTAAACAGTGTGTTAAAATAGCTCTGAAGGGAGAGCATTTTTATGGGAGTTAAAGAATATTTATTGGATAGCAATATTATTATAAAGTTATGGAAAAGCCATCCGGATATCTTAGATAAGATAGATGCCACTACAGGTATAGATTATAAAATATCTAAAGACATAGCGGGAGAGTTATCTGTTAAGGAATATAAAGATCTTAATGGAGTAGCAGTTCTTTCAGACAAGTTTCTAAAACTTATTAATCATATTATAGAAATTGATAACAATATAAGTGAAGAGGAACTTGAAAGTATGGCTATAGTTAAAAGGGAGCAGAGGAAGAATATATATTATATAAGTGAAAATAAGCTTTCTGCCAATGACTTCAAGCTTATTGCCCTGTGTAAAAGATTTAATAATTACACCTTAGTGACAGAGGATAAAAAAATTTATAACAGTGGTCTATTAATATTAGGTGAGTCTAGAGTATTAAATTTAAAAGAATTTTTAGCTGAAATAAATGAAATACTAGGAAAGGATGAATAAAATGAATGGAGCAGCTTTTATGAAGTATAAGAATTGGGTAGTAGCTGGAGATGTACTAAATGAACAAAAGTATGCCTATAAAATTACAAAGAGCCTAGAGGCAGCAGGTTATAAGGTTAGTGGTATGAAACCTGGACTTTCTCAGGAGGGAGCATATCCCAGCCTTAAAGAGGTTCCTTATGACATTGAGGTCCTTGACTTGTGCATAAATCCAAAGGTAGGTATCAAGGTGGTTGAGGAAGCAAAAGAGCTAGGCATAGACAAAATATTGATTCAGCCAGGGGCAGAAAGTGAAGAAATATTAGACTATTGTAAAAGGAATAATATAGAAGCGGTAGAAGGCTGTGCTTTAGTGGAATTAAGTAGATTAAAAAAATAAAAATAAAAAAGTTAAGAAAGTTGTTGACACTATAATAGATTTCTTGTATTATAGTCTATGTCGGGTCGCGAGGCGATACCGGTAATAGACTATGGCTCCTTGGTCAAGCGGTTAAGACACCACCCTTTCACGGTGGTATCAGGGGTTCGATTCCCCTAGGAGTCATCTTAATGTGGGCGCATAGCTCAGCTGGGAGAGCATCTGCCTTACAAGCAGAGGGTCACAGGTTCGATCCCTGTTGTGCCCACCACATTATGGCCCAGTGGCTCAGTTGGTTAGAGTGCCGGCCTGTCACGCCGGAGGTCGAGGGTTCGAGTCCCTTCTGGGTCGCCATATTTTGACTCAAGGTAGATGAAGGTTTTATACTGGATACTTTGTTCATATATATTTTTTTCTGGCTCCTTGGTCAAGCGGTTAAGACACCACCCTTTCACGGTGGTATCAGGGGTTCGATTCCCCTAGGAGTCATTCTAATGTGGGCGCATAGCTCAGCTGGGAGAGCATCTGCCTTACAAGCAGAGGGTCACAGGTTCGATCCCTGTTGTGCCCACCACATTATATGGCCCAGTGGCTCAGTTGGTTAGAGTGCCGGCCTGTCACGTCGGAGGTCGAGGGTTCGAGTCCCTTCTGGGTCGCCATATGCTGGCATAGCTCAATTGGCAGAGCAGCTGACTTGTAATCAGCAGGTTGTAGGTTCAAGTCCTATTGCCAGCTCCAAGAAAAAAGCTTTGGATAAAATCCAAAGCTTTTTTTGTAATATTTACTATTTATCCTCTAAAAGTATCCTTTACATAGATTTCTTATTGTTGAAAAGTCTATTTGATAATATAATAGGATTAGGTAATTATGCAGATATATTGTTAACTATAGAGCTAAATACCTATATCAATTAATATGGAGGGGCCAAAATGAACTGTAGTAATTGCAATAATGAGTTTAATTTCATAGAGGGGCTCAAGTTCTGTCCATATTGCGGCAGTAAAATTGGCAGGCAGTTTGTAGATCTTGAAGAAGACCATTCAACTGTTACAAAAGAAGAGGCCTCTTTAAAAGATAATTCCTTAGAAGGAGAAAGCTCTATTAGAGAACTTTTGGGAAAAGACTATTTTAGAGAGAGGGCTTTTAGGGAGGATTATTTAAAGAAAAATACTTTTAGAAAGGCTCCTTTAAAGAGCAGGGTTTTTATGGAGGGAATTCTTCAGGATAAAAACTTTCAAAAAGATATAGACTTTCAGGAGGAAATCTATGAAGAAAAGACTTCCTTAGAAGAAGTTTTAGAGGAGAACTTTGATTTTAGTGAAAGTATACAAGAGAAAAAAGTAATTGAAGAAACTGACTCACTTGATATTTTCCAAGAAGGACCTTCAGTATCAAAGACAGAAGGAGCAGGGGAAGAACCGTATGTTGGCAATATTAACGATACTTTAAAAATGCCCTCAATAACTGATCAAATGCTAGAGATGAACAAAACAGAGGAAAAGAAACCGGCAAAAAGCACCTTCCTTGCTTTGAGAAAGTTATTTAAAAGCAAACTTGTAATTGTAGCTTGTCTTACGGTGATGGTCTTAAGTTTAGTAATATACATTGGAAGTGCTTACTTATTGAATCAGAAGGTAGAGGTGGGCCAGATAAAGAAGGATATGTCAGGAAGAACTATAGTCTTGCCTAAAGGTACCAAATTTCAGGTTAAGGAAGAATATATAAAAAGTATTTCTCTAGGCCAGAGGGCTTACAATGAGAAAGAGAAGGTGGAATACATAGATCTAACCGCTGCCTTTAATGATGGCAAGATAGAAGTTACTGGTGTTCTTCAATTAGCCTATAAGAAGGAAGGCAACAATAAGTGGCGATTGCTTGATCCAATTAGCCTTAAGAAAGATATAGTTGTAAAACCTGTAGCAGGTATGAAGGAAGGAAAGATAATTGAAGAAGTGAAAAAACAGACCATCAGCCTTTTTGGACAAGAAATACCTCTTTCTGATTCTAGCGTGACAAGCATAAAGGTATTAGATAGGGATTCTCAATTCCAAGAAGGAAAAGAAAATATATCTCTGGAAATAGTAGTGGATGGTGGAATATTATCCGCTAAGGGTACTGCCAATAGTAGTTTGATTTTTGCGGAGGAAAAATGGTTCCTAGATGGTAATCTTAGTCTTGATGAACAAACTTTTGAAATAAGTTTATCAGAAAATCTGTCAGAAGATCTTATACTAAATGCCATTAAGGATGAAGGCAAGCGAGAAAATGTAAAACATGATTCCATTTTTGGAGGCCAAAACTTTTTGATTAATGATAAGTTTACTAAATCAACTAGTATACAATCAAAGGCTTTGAGCGATAATAAAAATCAGCTTTATGTATCTGTAAAAAAGGAAAATGTAGCAGGTATGCTTAATACAACCTTAACGGGAGACTATGTGTTTAATGTGTCTCTAAATCAAGTTAACTACAATAGCAATACTGAATCCAGGGTAGAGGAGGTATCTGTAGGAGAGTTAACTAGAGATATGATAGTAAGTTCCTTGGCTGGAGCTGTGATAGAAGGTCGTAGAGGTGCCTTCTGGTGGGATAACAATCATGAAATTACTGAAGGCGAGGCTAAAAGTTATGAAGAAGATGAAATATTATCAAAGGTAGGATATCAAAATATTAAGTATGTTTATGGCAAACTCACTTACGACGATGATGGAGATCAAAAGACTGTAGACATGGTAGCAATATACTATCTTACTTATGATAATAATAGTGGCTACGATTGGAAACTTGATAGCGTTATAAGTTTAGAATCTAACAGGTATAGACATTATAGTAAGGAAAGTATTAGAGACTAGATTATGAGCTGACAATGGACAATAAAGGAGTATATTTCTTAGCGTGCTAAGAAATATACTCCTTTATTAATTACCTTATAGAGTGGAGATTTTTTGTTACCCTTATATCATCTCCATAAAATTTAAATAGGTTGAAGTTACCAAGTAGCCTGGAAGTAATTCTTTCTGAATATATAGACATAAGTTCTTTTAGGGAATAATTTGTGGATACCAGCATATTTTTTTCCTTTAAAAGTCTCTTATTTAACAAATTAAAGAGTTCAGTTTTGGAGAAATCATTGATTTGCTCCGTGCCTAAGTCGTCTATAATTAAAAGATCACAATCTAGTAATAATTTTTCAAGATCTCTATGGTTTTCAAAACGTATTTTTCTAAGGTTTTGAATCAATTCTTCAGCGGTTCTATAAACTACAAAATATCCTTTATCTAATAATTCTTTAGCTATACAATGTGATAAAAAGGTTTTCCCTGTACCAGAATTACCGTAAAATAAAAGGTTATCCTTAGATTTATCAAAAGTCTTAATAAAATTAAGAGCCTTTGAAAGAATTTTCTCCATGTTTTTACGAGGACTTTCTGGTTCTTCGCCAGCCCGCTGGGAGGAATAATAGTTTATATTGAAATTATCAAAGTTGTTTGTTTTTAATACATGGCTTAAGTCTGAATCTTTGTAATGAAGCTCTATAAGTTTTTGCTTGTAACAGCCACACTTCTTTAGGCCTATATAGCCGGTATCTTTACACTTACCACATCTATAGTGTAGGGAAAGATAGTCCTGGCTGTAGCTATTTGCAACTAAAAGTTCTGTTTTTTTAATTCTACAATCAGTTATTTTATCCTTTAAGTTTTTTAAATAGCTATCCCTGTCTTCTATAGTTCTTAAGGCGCTCATAGAAAGTTCCACACATAGTTTTCCAATCTGTCTTTCTAAGTCTAAAACCTGTGGTAGCTTTTTCTCAATTTCAGCTCGACGCCGTTGAAGATTAGCGTTTTCCTGATCTCGTATATTTTCATACATAGCCATGATATCAGAATGATATCCTTTTACCATTATTTATCCCACCCTAACAATTTCTTTTCTAGAGAATCATAATCGTATACTCTCTGTTCAAAGTTATTAAAATTATCATTTTGCCCTTTGTAGTTTTTAGCTTTCTTTTTGTAGGAAAACTTCCTATCTTTGGCTTCAATATCTGCTATGGTTTTTAAACCGTCCTTATTCCAACTATTTAAAATAGCATCTATATATTTAAAGTCTGCTCTATTTAGTCGTTGGCTACAAATATCGCAAGCCCTTAGAATAACCTCTAGAGGGAAACCATAAGTGCTAACCCATTTATTAAGCATGTCCTCTTGAGGTTTCATTATTTCTCCATCTTTTATGCCTAAATAAGAAAGGATTTTTCTAAATGTAATCCATTTATCTTCGTGCTTTTTAATATAGCTTTGAGCTTGTTCTACAGTTTTAATATTAGAGTCATGCCAGGATAGAGCTACTTTTTCTATATACCTATAGTCAGATTTCCCTTTGGAAACGCAGTATTCTATAAGCAGGAGTATGATTTCAGGGCTGAAGGAAAGATCCTTTTGCCAACTAATATATGTAGACATCTCCTTAGGGGCAAGTGGTCTTGACACTAGTTTTTCTATCTCTTGTAGCATATCCTTAGTAGAGTTATTTGTCAGCTCCTCTAACAAATTAACTTCGTCTTTAGACTTTACAGCTTCCTCTGTAAGGTCTAAAAACTCTATGCTATAATTGTTCATCTTATCTATAGGTATAAATCTTATTACCCCTTCGTCGCTCCAGTAATTCCAGGCATTCATAATATCGGACTCCAAAAGATGAAGAGTGGAGGCCATTAAGGCGGAGTTTACTCCCAGTTCTCCGTGAACACAGTGCTTTAGAGCTAATAAATATACCTTTACAAATTCCCCTCGGGCTCTAGGCATATATTTTTCGATGAATATGTTGCTAACAGGTGTATAGTCTAAAGAAGATTTCTTAAACATAAATGTACTCATAGCCAACCGCCCTTTCTAAATGTTATATATAGATATTCAAAAGAGAAAGGCTAAAAATAATTAAAGAAATCCAGCCCTGCCGAATTTCATTCATAATTGCCTATTGTCAGTCTAATAGCCATTAAAGTTGAATATCTAAATACATTATAGCAGAGTGGAAGGGTAGCCTCAACAAAGAAAAGTTAACAGCTAATGGAATAAAAAAAATATAGGTGGAAAAACTAAGAAGGTTAACTGCTCAGAAACGAGGAAAGGATGGCTAAAGGTGAAAAAATTAATAAGTTTAGGCAAAACTAGTAAAGTTATTGCCGCCGTTAGTTTGTTAGGCTGTATAGGTTTTTACTTCCTGTTTTGTCCTAATGCTTATGAGGTTTACGTAAACGGGAAAGCCGTTGCCTGTGTAAAGGATATGACAACAGCGGACCTAATAACAAATGAGATTTATAGCGACTTAGTAAATAGATTCCATGGGCTAAAGATAGAAGAGGATACAATATATAAAAGTGTTATTGCCAGCGATAGTGCACAGAGTAGCAAGGAAGATGTAAAGGCTAATATTATGAAGGCGTTAAATGCTAAGGTTAAGGCTGTGGAAATGCATATTGACGGTAATAGGGTGGCGCTGCTGGCAAATGTAGCAGAAGGTGAAAGGGTCCTAAAAGGACTGGAGGCTTATTATATCAATAAAACTGTCAACAACCATGAGAAATTCAAGGGAATTAATAGTGTAGTGAGCTATAATCCTGTGGAGGTTTATGTAAGTGAAGTAGGGGATGTAGAGAAAACAGTGGAAAGACTAATAGCTAATACAGACCAGGGCCTATCCCCTGGAGTGAAAGTTGTATATGAAAAAGAGAGGGCTGTGGCTGCCAACAGTTCTAAAGCAGTTTCTATGATAGCCCCTACTAAGGGCAGAATAAGCTCTATGTATGGTAAAAGGTGGGGCCGGATGCATGAAGGAATAGATATAGCTGCAAAAACAGGCTCCCCAATATATGCGGCTATGGATGGGAAGGTAATATATGCAGGTTGGATTAAAGGTTATGGAAAGGTTGTTAAAATAGAGCATAGTGGAAACCTACAGACTATATATGGTCATTGTAGTGTACTTAGAGTATCAGAAGGTAAAAATGTAAAGAAAGGTGAGCAAATTGCTGATGTAGGAAGTACAGGCAATAGCACCGGGCCTCATTTGCATTTTGAGGTTCTTGTCAATGGTGTCCCGGTAAATCCTTATCCTTACATATATAAGTAAAGTGGTGTCAGCCACTTTACTTTATAGAAGGTTTAAGGACAATAGATATAGGATAGGAATAAAAGTTATTTTTTATCTGATATTTTTTCTTTATTAGATAAAAGCGTTGCTAGATCTATTATTCCCTCCCCTTGTAGCCAGGGAGATTCATCAATTCTAGTAGAAGCAACCTTTAGCAATGAACATATGTCCTTAAAGGTAAGGTCAGAGTTATTTTCTATTAACATTGCTACAATACTAGATATATAAGCAGCGGCACAAGAAGTGCCGGTATAGGTAGTATAGAGTTTTTCTAACTTATGAGGGTATAGCTTTATTCCATTACGTTCAGGTATATAATTTGGGTTTGAATTTAGTGAGCAAATATCTACACAAGCTGCTGCAAAGTTGGGCTTATTACTTTTTCCTGCAGGGCCGCTGGAAGAATAGGGATAGGGTCGTGTTTGGAAACCGGTAGTGTCTAAGCCCCCTACAGTAATGCAATTGTCAAGAGCGGCCACGCCAGTTATAGTTCCTTCAAGGTTGCCTAAAGAACCAGTGGGTACTACAGGAATGATCCCAAGGGAAATAAGCTCGTCAAAAAGTTGTGAAAAAATTTTCATATTGTAGGGGTCGTATTCCATAATTTCGAAAGGAAGACAAGCAACCCTTATATTATATTTTTCATAATCATCTATTATCAAGGTTATAGCATACAATAAATCAGATATATAGGCTCTACCTATGGAATTAAAGGCCTTAATAACGTATAGACTGCTATTTTCTGCTAGACCCTTGTACATTCCTTTAGAAGAATAACCACTACCACAAATTAAACCGGACATAAAGGTTCCGTGGCCGTTATCGTCGTAAGGGTACTTGTAGCCCCTTATTAGATCTATAAAATTCTTTACTTTATTATTAGGTGTTTCAATATCTGGATGAGGATAGGTGCCGCTGTCGATTAAAGCTACGCCTATGCCTTTTCCAGTTAAACTGCATTTACCTTTAATTCTAACACCGTTAGCACTTAAAACACTGCTACCACAAAGAAAAGCATAGCTGTCCATGGATATATGTTCAACCTCAGGTAATTCTATGATGCGCTTTATTGCCTTGGGAGTCAGGGTGGCGCAAATGAAATTAACCTTGTGTAAAGAACGGTGAATTTCGCCTTTATAAGATCTAAGCTTTTTTTCTGTGCTCTGTGCCAGGGTCTTACAATAAATGTTTACACGATAACTTTTATAGAGATTATTATCTATGGAATGCATTAACTTATAATCTATTTTATTCCTTATAAAAAACATTTGTATCTCCTTCCATGTGGCAAAAGCGTCTACCATAATATTATATGAAAGAAAATACAAATGTTATCACATTAAAGGTTACTTTCCGTTAAAAAAAGAAAAAGATTGAATACATCTTTTTCTCTATTTAACTTTTCCATTTAAAAATAATTATTCCAACAACCATAATAATAACACCTATGATTTTATTGGCTCCAAAAGGAACCTTATTGGTATCAAAAAGTCCAAGGGAATCAATTAGAGCTGCTGCAGTTAATTGGGATACTAAAATAGTAGATATAGCATAAGTAGTACCTAGAAGGCTGATACCTTTCATTACAGTGAAAGTGATAACTACACCTAAGGCGCCACCTAAGAGATAGAGTTTATTTGCTTCTTTTATGTTCCTTATGTTTCCATCACGAACGAAAAGTATTATTATTATAGTAATTAAAAAAGCACTACCTTGAACAATTAGATTTGTTTGCCAAGTTCCTATTTTTTCTTCTAATCTAGTATTAAACACTCCTTGGAAACTCATAGCTGCACCAGCTATTATAGCAAAGATTAGACCAGTCATAAGTAAAATCACCTCAAACTTAGTCTAACCAAAAGTTTATTTAATAACCATTATTTTGTCTTTCGTGATTAATTGTGTTTTTTTTCATGTAGGCATTTTCTATATCTTCCTCTGAAAAACCTAGTGATAATCCCAGGTTTAAAAAGTCTTCAAAGAGGGTAATATATTGGTCGTGAGATAAACATATTATAAAGTCATTCAAATCGATATATAAATTTAAAAATTGATCTGTAAGAGATGAGTCTGGCAATTTCGGTTCTAAATGAATATCTTGGAAATTCTTTTCTAATCCAATAGATAATATGAAGTGAAGGCAATCCACATATTCTTCTAATATTGCGTCCTTAGGAGAGGGAGCTTTATCACTCCAATATTTAAAGCATCTCGTTTCATTAGCTAATTCTCCTATTTCAACTTGAAGGGCCAAAGTTTTTCTCTGAATAAGGTTTTCTGATTGCAGGTTATGTTCAGTTACAATTCTTGAATCTAATTCCTTTTGCAAGGCATACAGTTTTTGTAAATTCATAAATAGGCTTCCTTTCCGTAAGATAGTTGAAATAAATCCTTGTATATATTGAGTAAATAAATTGAAAGATTTTTATTCTAAAATAATAGACATATATATTCTAACGAATTATTAAAAAAATTTAAAGTTGTCGTAAACGGTTTCTCAAAAATAATTTGCAAAATTATAAAAATAGACAAAAAAGTCAAGATAAAAGGCCGCAATATATGATAAAAAAGCCTTGAATACAAGTAATAGGAAGTTGCTCTTCACTGAAAAAGACTGCTTGCAAAAATACAAGGATTCAGCATTGCTGAATCCTTGTATTTTCATAATACTAAATTATGTTAATATTCTCTTAATGGATAGCTTTTGACAACCATATCTCTTCTGTTAGTTAAAGATTTCCATAATTCAATTCTATCTATGGTAGCTAGCCTATAAAAATTAATTTTCTTTGCTTTATTATAGGCTGCATCATATTCATTTTTAGAGATTTCCTTTAAAGGAAAGCTTGAACTATTTAAAGATACATGAAGATTCCAATCTTGAATATGGGTCCTTACATTGATGCCATGTAGCTTTAGGGTATCGTTTATTATTCTAGCCAAACGACCTATATATCCTTTGTTTTCAACCTGCAAATTAAGGGATCTGTAAGGATCATCAAAGCAAAGGGCCTTATTAATTTCAACCTTAAACCTCTTATAGGGCTTTAAAATTTTGTTAATTATTTTATCAAGTTTTTCTAGGTCCGTGTCTCCTATTACCTCTAAGGTGATATGGTATGCAGCCTGATTTTTGTAAGATTTATATTTTCTACCTGCACTTCTCTGCAATTTTGCCATATCCTTTAGGGAATCGTTATCAAACAAAGCAACTAAATAATATTTCATTGCTACCTCCTGTATAGTATCTAAGAGCGTTAAATCTTAAACTTTAACTATATAATACTTTAAATTACTATTATTTTCAATAAATACTGCCGATAATGTAAAAAAAATCTGCTTAACATTATTCAGAGTTATGCTATAATAATATGTATGAAAGTGTAAGTTGAAAAATTGAGTAATGATTTTTGAATTGTAGCGATATAGTAAAAAGGAGTAAAATGCTTCTAGTCTATGGAAAATTATTACAATTTATTTAATATAATAGATTATTTGAATAAGGATGGGTAGTTATATGGAGAAATTGCTTGTATATGGTGGTGATCCTCTCAATGGGAAAATAGAAATAAGTGGTGCTAAGAACGCAGCTGTGGCAATAATTCCAGCAGCATTGATGGCTAGTAGTGGGATATGCAATATAGAAAATGTACCTGATATTGAAGATGTACATTGTCTAGAAAGAATACTGGAGTCTTTAGGTTGTAAAATTAAAAGATTTGATAATAGGGCTATAATTGACAGTACTCAGATGACAAGTGTGGATGCTTGTACTGATGATGTAAGAAAAATGAGAGCTTCCTATTATCTCATCGGTGCTTTGCTAGGTAGGTTTAAGAAGGCTAGAGTGGAATTGCCTGGAGGTTGTTCTATAGGGGTTAGGCCAATAGATCAGCATATTAAAGGTTTTGAAGCTCTAGGAGCGCAAGTTAAGATTGAGCATGGCGCAGTTACTGTTGAAGCAGATAGGCTTATTGGCGCCAATATATTCTTTGACGTAGTAAGTGTAGGTGCTACAATCAATGTTATGCTAGCAGCTACTTTAGCAGAAGGTACCACAATATTAGAAAATGTTGCTAGAGAACCTCATGTAGTGGATGTAGCCAACTTCCTAAATACTATGGGTGCTAATATAAAAGGGGCTGGAACCGACGTAATAAGAGTTACTGGAGTGAAGGAATTAACAGGTTGCTCCTATAGCGTAATACCAGATCAAATAGAAGCAGGAACTTTCATGATAGCAGCAGCAGCCTGTGGTGGAAGGGTAGAAATAGCCAATGTAATTCCTAAGCACCTAGAATCTATATCTGCTAAACTGATTGAAATGGGTGTTGAAATAATAGAAGAAGGGGATAGTGTTATTGTTCAATCAAAGGGCCCTTTGAAAGCAGTGAATATAAAAACACTGCCATATCCAGGTTTTCCTACAGACGTTCAGCAGCCTATGAGCACTATTTTATCTGTGGCTGAAGGTAGGAGCATAATAAATGAAAGTATATGGGAATGTAGATTTAAGCATGTAGATGAGCTTAAAAAGATGGGAGCAGATATAAAGGTTGAAGGAAGAACCGCTATTATTGATGGTGTGAAAAAATTGACGGGAGCGGTAGTTAAGGCGACAGATCTTAGGGCTGGAGCAGCTATGGTCATAGCAGGATTAATCGCAGAAGGAGTTAGCGAGATACATAATCTTGACCATATAGATAGAGGATATCCTAAAATTGAAGATAAGTTTAGATCTTTAGGAGCCCGCATCGATAGAGTAGTAGAGTAGTGCAATATAACAAGGGAAGAAAGGGAGAAAAACCATTGATATTCAGTTCATTATATAGTGGCAGCAGTGGAAACTCTATATTTTTAACCTCTAACAATGCAAAGATATTAATCGACGCAGGAATGTCAGGAAAAAGTATTGAGAACGGCCTAAAGGAAATTGGAGAAAAGGCTGAAGAAGTTGATGCTATTTTCGTTACCCATGAGCATACAGATCATACAAAGGGGGTAGGGGTTTTATCCAGAAAGTATGATATACCTGTTTATGCTAGTGAAGGTACATGGAAGGGTATGCTTAAACAGGTGGGAAAGATCAAGGAAAATAATATCAGAGTAATAAATTCTCCAATAAACATTAAAGATATGGATATAGTTAGTTTTAAAATATCCCATGACGCCCTAGAGCCAACAGGGTATTCAGTTATCTGTGAAGGCAAGAAAGCCTGTATCGCAACAGACTTAGGATACTTGTCAGAGGAAGTAAAGGAAAATATTATTGATGCAGATTTGCTTTTATTGGAAAGTAATCATGATGTGGAAATGTTGAAATTTGGGCCTTACCCATATGTGTTGAAAAAAAGAATATTAAGTGATCTAGGCCATTTGTCTAATGAGGCCTGTGGAAAAGCTATAATGGAAATAATGACTGAAAAGCAAAAGACCATAGTATTGGGACATTTAAGCAATACTAACAACTATCCAGAGTTAGCTTATCTTACAGTTGCTAATATTTTAAAGGAAAATAAAATTAACATAGGTAAAGACATAATTCTTGCCATGGCAGACAGAAGTAAGCCAAGCAGTTATGTTAAGTTATAGGATAAACTTTAAGAAAAGAGGGAAGCTATGAAAAGAATATTAATTATTTCAACATTAATAGTCATGATGACTTCCGCTATATTAAGTACTGGTTGTGAGAAGGTAAGTAAAACTAGCAAGGATAAGCAGGAGAAAGTTCATCTTATGGATGTTCAAGATGGATATATGAGTTTGCAAGTTTATTTTGATGCTTCTACTGATGATAAAGCTGTTAGTATAGCTAAGGAAGAATTGCTTGTTAATAAGGAAGAACTTATAGGGGAAATTTTAATTAATCAGTTGATAAAAGGTCCTTCAACAGAAGGGAATCTAAAAGCTATATTACCTAAGGATGCTAGGTTAATAAATTTTTCTATTAAGGATGATATAGCTATTATAAACTTCAGTAAAGAAGCGGCGGTTCCAATGACTGCTAGCAAGGAGGAAGCTTGTTTAAAAGCTATGGTTACATCACTTGCTCAATTAGAATCGGTAAGCAAGGTAACTATACTTATAGAGAGCAAAAATGCAGAAATTCTTGGAGGAAACTATAGTATATCCAAGCCTTTTGGTTTGCAAGATATAAGTTCTTTAAAAATAGAAGAATAAGACAGCGTAATTTGTTGAAAAATGAAGAAATTTTTATTATAATAGTTGCTATAATTACAGGAGCAAAGGAGAATTAGAAGATGAGCCTTTATACGGATTGGACAGATATGGTAGTTAATTTTGTAAAGCAACGAGGAGAGGATTCCTTCTGGGATGAATATGGCCGTATGGAAACCAGAATTTATACCCAGGTCCTTTCAAACTACAAGGAACCTTTAAAAGGTACTATTGCTGAATTAGCAAAAAAGTTTGAAACAAGCCCAGAGTTTTTTATGGGATTTGTTGATGGCTTAAACGACAGCCTTAAAGAAAGTTATGACTTAGAAAAAATAGAAGCTGATCAGGAGCTTGTTTTTGATATAGATTACGAAAAGTTATACTTTAATATGTTAGATGCCAAGGCCGATTACTTATACAACCTACCTCAATGGGAGGGAATTTTTTCAGTAGAAAAGAGAAAAGAGATACGTAAGGCCTGGAAGGATTCAAAAACTATCGTTAAGGAAAACAAGGTAGGAAGAAACGACCCATGCCCATGTGGCAGTGGTAAAAAGTATAAAAAGTGCTGTGCAAATAAAGCAACAGCTCAGTAGGCAATAGACAAGAAAAAAGCTTGTTCTTAGATTTCTAAGAACAAGCTTTTTGACTAATTTGCAGTCTAGTCTAAAACATAAACCTTAACATATTTTATACCCCAGGTGTAGGCTTCTTTTCTTGTATTAAAGTATACATCTATTCTGTCACCTTTAATAGCTGAACCACAATCTGCAGCAATAGCAAAACCATAGTTTTCAACAAAAAGCTTTGTACCATAAGGAATAACCTTTGGGTCTACAGCTATAGTGCTGTATCCATCAGGATTTCTAACAGCCATTCTGCCTGTAGCTGTCTTAGTCTTACCAATACCATCTTCAGCTCAATAAGCTGTAGCTCTAGCAGTAAAGACTCTAGAATAGGACAAATTATTTCCACCTCTAGAAGCAATCATGGTTGGCTTTGTACCCTTTACTACAATCTTATCTACAGGTGCCTTCACAATTTCTTCACTAATCTTAGTTCTAGAGACTTCTTGTCCATCTTCATAGACTACGTCATATGTAATTTTCTTTTCACCATTTTTACCATTTTGAATAGTCTTGCTTATGCTATTGGCTAGGGAATTATCATTTTTTACCACTGTCTTAAATCCTACAGCAGTAGTATCTGTTTCTATCTTATTTTCAACTCTAGTAATATCAATAGCTAGTCCATCGTGTAATTTCGCTTCCTTAGAAGGAACTATTTTATCCTCTTCATTTAAGGAAATATCTTCTGTAGCCAGTAGGGATTTCACATCTTCCTCTGCAGTAAGTATGTCCAAAGTTTCCCCATCTACAGATACCTTTACATTAACGGCTCTTTTTATAGTTATTGTACTATTGTTTACAATCTCTGCATCGAGATCAGGACTGATTTTATCCTTTTCTCCAATCTTTATGTCTTCTTCTTCTAATACGGATTTTACAGTATCCTTGTATGTAATTATATTAGTTGAGCTACCGTCAATTACTACTGTTATGTCTTTTCTCTTAGTGTTTACAATCACTGCTAAAATGCAAAAAACAAAGACCAGCAATCCTGGTAGTATGAATTTCCTTAGGAATTCTGCATTCCCTTGGGGGTTCTTCTTATTAATAACAAACACTCCTTTCAAATCCACACAATAAATAATAGCGTTTTTTATATTGTTTGTCAAACCCAGCAAGAATTTGGCAATTAAAATCGCAATTTGTTCTATATTGTATGTGAGTTTTAATACTAATATATTTATAGAAATATCTTTCATAGAATCTATTTCTCTAGCCTGTTTGCCCTATTTAATCAGTATATTCAAGAGGGGTAGAATTTATGAAAGGAATTTAAAGTTGGTCTATATATAGCCATTGACAGTTAAACTCTATAGAAACATAATAAAGTAAAAAGTTTGAATTAAAGGAGCTGTAGATTTGAATATATATCTTATAACCGTTGGAAAGATAAAGGAAAAGTTTCTAAGAGATGCAGTGGATGAATATAAAAAACGACTTTCTAGATACTGCAAGCTACAAATAATTGAAGTTGCAGATGAAAAGACTCCAGACAATGCTTCTGAAAAAGAAGAGGAAATTATTAAGGAAAAAGAAGGACAGCTTATATTAAAAAAAATACCTGATAATATGTTTGTTATTTCCTTGGAAATAGATGCAAAACAACCTTCCTCAGAAGAGCTAGCAGCCAAAATAAAAGACTTGAGTCTTAGAGGGGAAAGTAACCTTGCTTTTGTAATCGGAGGTTCCTTAGGTTTAGCAAGATCTGTGCAGCAACGGGCTAATTGTAAGATTTCTTTTTCTAGAATGACCTTTCCCCATCAGTTGTTTAGGGTTATGCTACTGGAGCAGATTTATAGGAGCTTTAGGATTATTAATGGAGAACCGTATCATAAGTAGAATGATTTTTTA
>JAAYTB010000163.1 GCA_012523855.1 Clostridia bacterium | reverse complement strand
TTAGTTGCAATTATCATATTATCTTTAAGACCATTATTTAGTATAAATATAGACCCAATGCTAGCTCTTCCTGTTGGTGGTATAGTAGGTGCTTTAGCCATGGGTAAAATAAAGAATATAAACAAGTATGCAGAAGTTGGTATTGCTAAAATGAGCGGAGTTGCTATCTTATTGCTTGGAACAGGAACAATTTCTGGTATTATAGCAAACTCAGGTTTAAAAGATGTTATTATAGACTCTATTAATTCTTTAGGCCTTACAGCCTTTGCTTTAGCGCCTATAGCCGGTATATTAATGTCAGCAGCAACTGCTTCCACAACATCCGGTACAGCAGTAGGAAGCCAGGTGTTTGGACCAACAATCTTAGATCTTGGTGTTCAACCATTAAATGCAGGAGCAATGGTTCATACTGGAGCTACAGTTTTAGACCATCTTCCACATGGAAGCTTCTTCCATTCTACTGGCGGTAGTGTATTTATGGAAATGAAGGAAAGATTAAAGCTTATACCTTATGAGTCTTTAATAGGTTTGGCTATGACTATAGCATCAACTATAATATTCGGTATTTTAGGCTAAGTTAAAGAGAGCTAGGGACTTTTAAGATGAATACAAAGTACTCACACCGTTTTTCAAAGGAGGAAATATTAATGAAATTTGTTTTGGCGCCAGATTCATTTAAAGAGAGTATGACCGCCAAAGAAGCAGCTGAAGCTATGGAGGCTGGGATAAAAAAGATAATTCCAGAGGCTGAGTGTATAAAGGTTCCTATGGCTGATGGTGGAGAGGGGACAGTTCAATCTTTAGTGGATGCCACTAATGGAGAAATAATTGAACTAGAGGTTACAGGACCAAGAGGTAAAAAGACTATGGCCTTCTTTGGTATCCTAGGTGATAAATCCACTGCAGTTATAGAAATGGCCAGTGCCAGTGGAATTCAACTTGTAACAAAGGAAGAAAGAAATCCCCTTCATACTACCACTTATGGAACAGGAGAACTTATAAAAGCTGCTTTAGATAGAGGCGTAAAAAGAATATTTATAGGTATCGGTGGCAGTGCTACTAACGATGGAGGAGCAGGAATGGTTCAAGCTCTAGGAGTTAGACTGCTAGATGAAGCTGGTAAGGAGCTTCCTTTTGGAGGAGGAGCTTTAGATAAACTTCACAAAATAGATATATCAAATATGGACAGCAGACTTAAGGATGTAGTTGTAGAGGTAGCCTGCGATGTTACCAATCCTTTAACAGGAAAAGAAGGGGCATCCCATGTATTTGGACCTCAAAAAGGTGCAAGTCCAGAAATGGTAGAACAGTTAGACAATAATTTAGGTCACTATGCCCAGATCATACGTGAACAGCTAAATAAAGATGTGGAAAATGTTCCAGGTGCTGGTGCTGCAGGAGGATTAGGAGCAGGTCTCATGGCCTTCCTAAATGCAGAACTTAAAAGAGGGGTAGATCTTGTAATAAAATATACAGACCTAGAGGAAAAGGTAAAGGGAGCAAACTTTGTCTTCACAGGAGAGGGTAGTATTGACTCACAAACCGTATTTGGTAAGACTCCTTTTGGAGTGGCTAGTACTGCTAAGAAATTTAACATTCCTGTTATAGCTTTCGCTGGTAGAATTGGTGAGGGAGTAGAGGTTCTCTATGACAAGGGAATAGATTCAATAATTGGAATATTACCTGCTGCTGTTTCTCTAGAAGAGGCTTTGCAAGAAGGTAAGGAAAACCTGGAAAGAGCCGCTGAGAATATTGCAAGAATATTGGTAATTTAATTAACAGTAAAATAATAATGATTTAAAGGCTGCCTGCTAAAGTTAGTAGGCAGCCTTTTGCCTTTTTATAGAGTAAATTTGTCCGTGGACTTAGATTCCCTACTAAATGCCTACTAACCCTGTTCAGCAATTCTCCTAATTCTATACAAATAATATTTTTCTTCTTTTATCATATGATCAATAGTATTTGATTGTATCCTAGCTAGTAGCTTGCAGTTTGTTTTTAAGAGTTTAATGCTATCTAGGAAGTAGATAAAGCTAGTGATTTCTTTTTCTACAAGTTCATTAAAGTGACAAATAATTTCATAATATTGCTTCTGTAGAATCTAAGTCTGCAGCTATGGTTGCGGCATGACTAGCGCTGTCTCTTAACCATATAGTATGAAGTCTTATATTTTCTATGTCTTCTACTTGATCTGAGGGCAAGCTATCAAGTAGAAGGCTTCCGTGGTCTCCCATAATTTCAGTCCAAAACTTTATTTCATTTCTTAAATTGAACATTAAAAACCTCTGTGTATAAATTAATCCATTCATATTGTATGATATTTAAGCTATAATATGAATAATGAAAAAGACGTCATCAGGAAAAGTCCTTAAGAAAACAGGGTTAGCAAGTTTTGAAAGGAGAAAAATTATGAGTAAGCTATCAGAAAAAGAAAAGATGTTAGCTGGAATTGCCTATCTTGCATCAGATGAAGAGCTGGTTAAGGATAGGGAAAGGGCAAAGAAGTTATGTAAAAAGTTTAATAGTTTAGAGCCTGATAACTATGAAGAAAGGGAAGCGGTATTAAAGGAATTGCTTAAAACAGAAGAGTCCTGCTATATTGAGCCTAACTTTTTTTGCGATTATGGATATAACATAGAAATAGGTAAAAACTTTTACGCCAATCACAATTGTATTATATTAGACGTGAATAAGGTTAAGATTGGCAACAATGTTATGTTTGCGCCTAATGTGCAGGTTTATACTGCTACACATCCCATTGATGCAGAGGAAAGGGTATCTGGAGTAGAAATGGGCTATGCTATTAAAATTGGTGATAACGTTTGGATTGGCGGTGGTGCTATAATATGTCCTGGTGTGAAAATAGGTGAGAATACTACTATTGCAGCAGGCAGTGTAGTTACTAAGGATATACCTGCCAATGTTTTAGCAGCAGGGAATCCATGTAGAATAATTAGAGAATTATAGGGGGTATTTCAATGGAACTTACATATAAGTTTGGAAGAGGTAACTGGAGAAACATAGAAGAAGGTAATGAAAGACAGTGGATGATAGGTAATGGTATAGGAGGTTTTGCTGCTCATACTATTGTCGGTGGAGGCTTTACCTCCTTTCATAGCTATCTGATAGCTGCTATGAATCCACCAGTTGAAAGATATTCAGTCTTTACTAGAACTCAAGAACAAGTTATTGTAGATGGAAGAGAATACGATTTGACCTCTCAACAGTATGTGAACTATGCCAAGAATGGCCAAGAATATCTTCAAAGATTTATTTTTAATTCTGTACCACAATATATTTATCAGGTGGAGGACATTAATATTAAGAAAACTATAGCTATGGAATACGGTCATAACACAGTGGCAGTTTGCTACGAAGTAAGTAATGGCAGTAGACCAGCCAAGCTAAACCTTGTACCCTTATTCAACTTTAGGAATGCCGGTGCCACCACTGAAAGAAATGAGCTTAAGTTTACACGGGAGCTAAGGGATAAGGTGTTAAAACTGACACCGGAAGCTAAAAAGGATATAACCATAAGCTTTTTTACTTCTGAGGGGACTTACAAGGACAGAGCCTTAAGGCCAACCAGTATGGCAACTCCAAACTACCTAATAGAGGAAAGCCATTATTATGAGTTTGATAATAGGAATGGGTCCTTAGTCTTAGATAATCACTATACTCCTTATGACATAGAAATAGACTTAGAGCCTAATGAAACAAAGAGATTTTACATAAAGTGTACTGTGGAAGAATTAGATGACAAAAATGGCTTTGAAATTGTAGAGGAATATATGAACAGAGCTATACAATTAATGATGCAGTCAGGCTACAGCAATAGCTTTGCCTTAAATTTAGTAAAAGCAGCAGATCACTTTATAGTGGATAGAAGGAGCACAGGCCTAAAAACCATCTTAGCTGGTTTCCCTTGGTTCACTGATTGGGGAAGGGACACAATGATAGCCTTTGAAGGCCTTACCTTATGTACAAAACGATTTGACGATGCAAGAGAGATTTTAGAATCCTTTGCAAAATACGTTAAGAATGGCCTAGTACCTAATGTGTTTCCAGATAAGGGCTCAGATCCCCAGTACAATACTGCAGATGCTTCTCTTTGGTATATACATGCTGTTTACCAGTACTTGCAGTATACTGGCACAAAGGAAGACTATTCCTTTGTAGAAGAGAAACTATTTGACAAGATGGAGGAAATTATACAGGCCTACTCTAGCAATACAGACTTTTCTATAGGCATGGATACAGATGGTTTAATTCATGCAGGTGGCGGTCTAGACCAAGTAACCTGGATGGATGTTAGGGTAGGAGACTTTGTAGTGACACCAAGACATGGAAAACCAGTGGAGATAAATGCACTCTGGTACAATGCCCTCTGTATTATGAAAGATTTAGCAAAACATTTTAATAAAGATAACAGCTTTTATAGAGAGTTAGCTCTTAAGGTTAAGGATTCCTTCAACAAAAAGTTCTGGAATGAAAAGCAGGAATGTTTGTATGATGTTGTAGATGAATTAGATGACAAGGTAAGACTAAATCAGATTTGGGCAGTTTCCTTGCCTTTTACCATGTTGGATAGAGAAAAGGAAGGTAAAATAGTAGACAAGGTATATCAGGAACTATATTCCACTTATGGCTTAAGATCTTTAAGCTTCAAAGACCCTGGCTTTAAGAAGGAGTATATAGGAAAGTTGTTCACAAGAGATTGTGCATACCATATGGGAACAACTTGGGCTTATCCTATTGGTGCCTTTATTTCTGCCTATTGTAAGGTGAAAGATTACTCAGAAGAAGCAGTAAGTAGAGCCAAGGAAATGTGTGAACTTTTTGAAGACCATATGAGGGATGGCTGTATAAACGGCATAGCAGAAATTTTTGATGGAGAATTCTCTGCCACTAGCCGAGGCTGTTTCTCCCAGGCTTGGAGTGTAGGAGAGGTTCTTAGAGCCTATACTGTGGATGTGCTGCCTTACTGCGAATAAGAGTATAATTATTAAAGACATAACAAATGACGAGGAGCTACTATAATGAAAAGATTTAAAAGAGTGTATATTGAGATTACTAATGTCTGCAATCTTTCTTGCAACTTTTGTCCTAAAACTATGAGGAAGGCCCATTCTATGGATGTAGACAGCTTTAAAAAGATTCTAGATCAGGTAAAGCCTTACACCGACTATCTATATCTTCATCTTAAGGGAGAACCGCTACTACATCCTAATCTTCCTGAATTTCTGGACTTATGTGCTGAAAGAGAGTTTAAGGTTAACATAACTACTAATGGCACTCTTTTAAGGAAAATGAAGGATAAAATAATTAAGAAACCTTCTATAAGGCAAATAAACATTTCTCTACATAGTTTTGATGGAAATGAAAGTAGCATAACTATGGAAGAATATTTGAAAGAAGTATTAGATTTCGCCAGGGAAGCCTTAGAAGAAACAAATATAATAATTGGCCTAAGACTTTGGAATTTAGATCCTTCCAAGCTTACAAGGGGTGAAAGGGAAAGAAATAGAGAACTACTCAGCATAATAGAAGAGTATTTTAAGCTAGCCTATAAAATAGAAGAAAACACTGACCACTATGGCATAAAGATTGCAGAAAGATTATATTTGAATCAGGATATTGAGTTTAAGTGGCCGTCATTAAAGGAAGAGGACTATGGTTATAAGGGGACTTGCTATGGATTGAAGAATCAGATAGGAATATTGTCAGATGGTACAGTGGTTCCTTGTTGCCTTGATGGGGAAGGTGTTATAGTCTTGGGCAATGTCTTTGAAAAGCCTTTTAAAGAGATTATTGAAGGTCAACGGGCAGAAAATATTCTAGAAGGCTTTTCTAAAGGACAATTAAGAGAAGAGTTATGTAGGAAATGTGGATATAGGACAAGATTTAAAAAATGATTTTAATAACTGAAAGCCTAGGTGGATTTTACCTAGGCTTTTAACCTTTACATTTCTTTTTAATTAAAGTTTTTCCCTTTCTCCCCTTGCTTTTTAAGCTGATCACGGAGCATATTCCTAAGATCAGGGTTTACTGACTGTGTAGCTGCTGTAGCTAGAGAGAGTACAGAAAACTTAGAGTCTTTTAACATGTCTGAAGCTATTTCTTCTTCTGTCAACTTAGAAGTTTTATTGCTACCAAATAAAGAACTTAGCAGGGACATTTATCTATCTCCTTTCCAAGTTTCACTAGGACACTAGCTTCTTTTAAGCTATTATTATAACTAACTGCCTTGCTGATTGCTACTTTCACCAGCTCCACTGAAGGCCTGTATAGCCTTAATAGAATCTTTTTTTGTGCTAAGGCATCTTTCTATGTAAGCTTTCAACTCTCCATCTTGTACCATGGATATCTTTTGCTCAAGTTTTTTTGCAATAATTAAATCTGAACTTAGTAGATCTTTTAGCTCCAAGGTTTCGTGAGGGAATAAAGTATTGTTTCCAGCCATGGCTACCTCCTAAGGCTAAGTTCTGAATTGCTTGTTTCTATTATGACCTTAACCATAGTAGCTATGGTAGCCTTAGAACTTATTAGCAGATCAAGGGCGATATCCTTATCGGTAATTTCAGTAGACATGTCATTTACTCCTTTCACTGGCTTGTAACTAGAGTTTCCAATGTAGTCACTAGTTCATTTAATGAAAACTTTTTATCAGCTAGAGCATCCTCCATAAAGCTTTTAAGATCCATATCTTTAACTATTTGCAAACTGCTAGATAGTTGTTTTATTCCAAGGACTTCTTGATTTAGCAGCTCTTTTAGTTCTATAGATTCATGTGGGTTTAACGATGGATTGGTCAAAAAACCCCCTCCTGATCTCAATGGTATTTATCAATATTAGTATTTATCATAGTATAGGTAAAAATTCTTAATGGACCATATTTGTTTAATATAAAATAAATATGGACTCTCTTTTAGGTGGGGTAAAATATGGGAGCTTTATAAAAGCATATAATAATAATTGTAGGGAAAAAATAGAGTTAAAAATGAAATATCTACTTGACAATATACCTGGTGGGGGTATATAATATAAGCAAGAAGAATAAGCAGGAAAAAGAAATTAAATTTATGGAGGTAATAAGAATGAGTGTTACAGTTTATAGTACAACAACATGTCCATGGTGTGTAAAGGCAAAGGATTATTTAAAGGCTAAGGGTATAGAATATAATGATGTTAATGTATCCGTGGATCCTTCAGCAGCTAAGGAAATGATTGAGAAGTCTGGTCAAAGAGGAGTACCAGTGCTAGATATTAACGGCAGTATCGTAGTTGGTTTTGATAAACCTCAAATAGATAAATTACTCGGACTATAATTAAAATTTATAAAGTTAGAAGGATTTTTCTCCCTCTAACTTTATTTCGCTATAGGAATAGATGGGATATATAGATTATAAGGAGCGTAGTGATATGGAAAAGGAAATAAAGAAAATAGATCTAATGATTATAGGGGGAGGGCCTGCTGGGCTTACAGCGGCTATTTATGCAGCTAGAGCTAAGCTTGATATGGTTTTGTTAGAAAATCAAATTATGGGTGGCCAAGTTAGGAATAGTTATACTATAGAAAATTATCCTGGATTTAAAACCATTGAAGGGGGAGCTTTAGCAGATTTAATGATTGAGCAAGCTAAGGAGTTAGGAGCTGTTATTGACGAGTTTGATCAGGTTGTAAGTGTAAATCTTACTGATGAGGATAAAACAGTAGAAACTGAAAGTTATATTTATAAACCAAAGGCATTAATCATAGCTACAGGAGCATCTCCAAAGAAGCTACCTATACCTAATGAAGGTAAATATTCAGGCAAGGGAATACACTATTGTGCAATCTGTGACGGTGCAGTATATGAAGGAAGTGTTATAGGAGTTGTAGGGGGAGGGAACTCAGCCTTAGAGGAAGCCCTCTTCTTAACTAGGTTTGCTTCCAAGGTTATAATGATTAGACGTTACGACTATTTTAAAGGGGAAAAAGCTACACTAGATGAAGTGGAAAAGAACCCTAAGATAGAAATAATGTACAATTGGGATTTGCTAGATGTAGAGGGAGAAAACTTTGTTAATAAGGCTATTGTGAAAAATACAAAAACTGGACAAGAAAAAGAACTTCCTTTAGATGCAGTCTTTGGATATATTGGCAATGAACCAAAGACAGACTTATTTAAAGATTATATCAAGCTGAATAATATGGGCTACGCTATTACAGATCATAATATGGAGACTAACATCAAAGGTGTGTATGTGGCAGGAGATGTAAGGGAAAAGGTATATAGACAGATAACTACAGCAGTAGCTGATGGTACAATTGCAGCCTTGGCAGCAGAAAAGCATATTGTGGAGTCTAGTAGATAAGGAAGAAGGAGTTTTCTTAGCAGGGCAAAGGCCCTGCTTTCATAATTTAATTAAGAGTTTTTTTAGCTTAAAGTGCAGTCTAAAAACATCATAATAACAAAACCAATTAAAAGGGCATGGGTAACAAGTTTAGAGTGGCCCTGATGGTTTTGTGACTCGGGAATTATCTCATGACTTATTACAAACAACATGGCTCCGGCAGCAAAAGCCATGGCAAAGGGGAGAAGGGGGCGTGAAATTTGAACCAAAAGGATACCCAAAAGGCCACCTATTGGTTCTACCAATCCTGTTAATAGGGCAACAGACCAGGCCTTGACTTTAGAATAATTTTCTCGAAGCAAAGGTAGTGCCACTGCCAAACCCTCCGGTAGGTTTTGTAGGCCTATACCAATAGCTATGCTTAAACCATTAGCTATATCTCCATCGCCAAAGCCCACGCCTACAGCCATCCCTTCAGGGAAGTTGTGGACAGTTATTGCTAATACAAATAGCCATATTTTCCTCAGCCTTGGGTTTTCTCCAATGCTTCTAAACATACCTTTTTGAGAGGGAGGGTCATCTACGGCGTTACTTAGTAAATTGCTACTGGGAAATAACTTGTCTATCAAATCTAAAAAGAATCCACCTGCAAGAATTCCTAGAAGGACAATGGTAGGCCCCTTTATTCCACCGCCACCTTTTTCTATGGCTGGCACTATCAAGCTGAAAGATGTGGCAGCAAGCATTATGCCTGCAGCAGCACCTAGTAAGATATCTAATATTTTTTTCGATATGTTTCTTGTAAAGAAAATGGGAATTGCTCCTATGCCAGTTGCTAAGCCAGCAGTTAGGCTTGCTATAATGCCTAAAGTTACTGGATTCATGTTGAAGAAGTTTTCCAGCATTAAAAAATAACCTCCTTATTTTGAAAGTGTATAACTTTGATTAATTTCATAATATGAAGGCTCTTTTAGTTAGTTACAAGATATATTAGCTACTAATTAGCTAAAATGCCATTAAGGAAAATATTAATTTTATTGAAATGAGCAAGATTCTTATATAATATATAGGTATCAAAGACTGAAAGGATGGTAGTAGCAATTATGAACATAGTAGTTTTAGATGGATATGGACTAAATCCAGGGGATCTTTCATGGGAAAGGCTAGATAAAATAGGTAATACAAAGATTTATGATAGAACCACTAAAGAGGAAATCATAGATAGAATTGGCGATGCTGAAATAATATTAACTAATAAAACACCTATCAGTGCAGAAATTATGGATAAAACAAAGATTAAGTACATAGGAGTTTTAGCTACAGGCTATAATGTGGTGGATATTGAGGCGGCTAAGGAAAGAGGTATAGTAGTAACTAATGTGCCTGCTTATAGTACAGCTTCAGTGGCTCAAATGGTATTTGCCCATATTCTTGAAATTTGCCATTATGTAGGCTTACATGATAAATCTGTTAAAGAAGGAAAGTGGGAGAACTGTCCAGACTTTTGTTTTTGGGAAAAACCTTTAATAGAGCTTGAGGGGAAGGTTTTGGGAATCATAGGATATGGCAGAACAGGCCAGGCAGTATCAAAGGTTGCACAGGCTTTTGGCATGAAGGTTATAGCCTATAGCCCTAGAATAAGAAAAGAGTTGGAAAATGAAAACATGAGATATGTGGAGCTAGATCAATTATTTGCAGAGTCAGATATTATTAGTTTACATGCTCCCTTGTTTGAAAGTACAAGAAATATTATTAATAAAGAAAGTATTAGTAAAATGAAGAAATCAGTTATCATCATAAACACTTCCAGAGGGCCATTAGTAAATGAACAGGATCTAGCAGACGCCCTAAACAGCGGAAGAATATATGCAGCTGGAGTGGATGTAGTATCAGAAGAGCCAATCAAGTCCAATAATCCCTTGCTTAAAGCAAAAAACATATTTATTACACCACATATAGCCTGGGCTCCAAAAGAAGCAAGGATAAGATTAATGAACATAGCTATGGAAAATATAGAATCCTATCTAGAAGGAAAGCCAATCAATGTAGTAAGTAAGTAAAAAAAGGGGACTGTTTTGCAACAGTCCCTTTTACTTATCTATAGTATAAATTTTTTAAGTGCTTCGTCTAATGATAAAGACAGATTACTTAGATTTTCACAAGCATTTACTATCTCCTGCAGTCCAGCAGCTTGTTCCTCAGCGGAAGCGCTTACCTCTTCAGTAGTAGCTGCATTTTCTTCTGCCA
>JAAYTB010000162.1 GCA_012523855.1 Clostridia bacterium | reverse complement strand
TAAAAAATTAAAAACCTGTAATCATCAATGATTACAGGTTTTCGCTATGGTGCGGCGGAGAGGATTCGAACCCCCGACCAACTGGTTCGTAGCCAGCTACTCTATCCAACTGAGCTACCACCGCATAAACGACATTAATAATATAGCATAAGATATTTAAAATTGCAAATACTTTCACATGGTAAAAGAGGCACAATTATACTATATTCTTACCTATAATTGCACCTCCTCAATTGTTCTTCCTTTAGCTATATAAATTGCATATAAAGTCCAACTCCAACTATTAAATTAAGGATACAGAAAAATTATAAATCTGAAAATTCTATGGATATCTGTTCTCCCTTGTCTTCTAGTTTTTCACTGCCAGCCTCTTCAGTTTTCTCTTCTTCTACCAGTGTATAGGGCAGGTATATTATAAATTCACTACCCTTGCCTATATCACTGCTTAATTTTATGGCTCCTTGATGTAGCTCTACTAGGGACTTGACTAAGGATAAGCCTATACCAGTACCGGCCTTTCTTTTTTTGCAATCCCTACTGGCTTGTATAAATCTGTTGAATATGGTTTCTTGCTTATCTTTTGGAATTCCTTCTCCTTCATCTCTTACAGATATTATTATGGTGTCTACCAAGTCTTTGATAGTTACATAAACATTCTTACCTGCAGGGGTGAATTTTACAGCATTGGACAACAGATTGAGAATTATACGCTCCATGTAGTCTAAATCAAAGGCCATAATTTTTTCCTCTATATCTGTATCAAAAATTATATTAACTCCTCTAAGTTTTGCGTAATCCACTACTGACATAGTAGTATTCTCCACGGCGCTTACGATGTCTTTATTCTCTAGATTTAAGTTTAAATATCCTGCTTCTATTTTTGTTATATCTAGTAGATTATTGATCATTTTAAGGAGCCTATAACAGTTTTGCTTTATCACTTGGTTATACTTTTTATAACTTTCTTTTATCATATTCAGATCATCTGTTTTGTAAGCTTGATCCTGTAGTTGCACTATACCCATTATTACATTTAAAGGGGTTCTGAGCTCATGGGATAGGTTTGTAAAAAAGTCTCTTTGAGCTCTTTCCGTATCTTCTACTTCCTTAAGAAGCTTCTGGCTCTTTTTATACTCTTCCATATACCGCTGAGCCTGCATCTTTTCCGATACATTTTTAATTATTTGCAGATAGGCCTCTTCTTGGTGGTAAACAATCTTCTTCCCAGAAAGCTCTATATCTATCTCTTTTCCGTCATAAACCCTAATAACTCTTAAATGTATAGCCTTTAGCTCTTTTCCCCTTTCAATTTCTTTAATAAAATTTTTATATGTTTGCACATATTCTTTCACAGGCTTTATAAGGTTACAAATATTTAGTCCCTGTAAATCATTATTACTGGATCCTAAAAGTATTTTTGAAGCAGCCACATTAGAAAAGATAATGGTGTCCTTCTTTCTAATATATACCCCTTCACTGACCAAATTAAAAATATTCTTATAGTTTTTCATTATTTCCATTGAAATCCCTCACCAAAATATACAGATGCAATCATCCTATTTTTTTCAATCATCTTATATATTCTACACAAGCTGAAGAATTCCTTCCAAATAATGCTATTTCTTGTAATATTTTTTATTTAGCTTAGTTCAATTTTTATTTTACTACCTCGTATGCCGTGTTGTGCTGGCTCTACTAAAAGCCTTATAGGCACTCTGCTTTTTATCTCTTCTACGTGGCTTATTATTCCTACAGATAATCTGTCAGAGTACAGCCTTTCAAGAGAGTCCATAACTGTATCTAAAAGATCATTATCCAAGGTTCCAAAGCCTTCATCTAAGAAGAAAAACTCTAGGGGTGCACTTCCCTTTAGCTGTATTTGTGAGGATAAGGCTAGGGCTAGACATAGTGAAGTTAAGAAGGTTTCCCCTCCTGAAAGGGTACCGGTAGCCCTTCGGCTTCCTCCATTAAAGTCATCCCTCATTATAAAGTTTCCTGCACTGTCTATTTCTAGGGCATATCTACCGGAAGTAATATCTTTCAATCTCTTTGAGGCTTCAATACAAATATACTTCAGCTGGTTAAGGGCCACAAATTCTACAAACTTATTACCTTCTATTAGCTTAGCTATATCTTCAATATTACTGCTAATATGGTCTAATTCCCTTTTCTCCTTTAAAAGCCCCTTGTATTCTGCTAAATTAACTTCCATTTCCTTTATTCTATGGGCTGCCGCTGCTCTTTCCTTAATATTGTTTTCAAAAGCTTTATTTGCCTCTGCCCTTCTAACTATAAGCTGCTGCCACTCTTCTTCTTTAATTCTATTTTCACCGATTCTTCCACTTATTCTATCTATATTTGCCTTTAAGTTGTTTTTATTATTATCAAAGGCAGTTATTTGCAGGTCTTCTGCTTTCATAAGTTCTTCAGGAAGGATACTTTTTTCTACTTCCTCACTGCTATTAAATTTATAGAGTTTCAATTGACCTGATAATCTTTCCTTCTGCTGGCCCAGTTGTTGTATCAGTGAATTACTTGTAGTAGTAGCTTTAATAAGGCTATCATTAAGGCTTCTATTTTCTTCTTTGATCTTATCAAGCTTATCTTTTAGTTTGCTTTCCTCTTCAATTAACCTTGTCTTTTGCAGCCGTACCTCTTCTAGATGTTTAGAAACCTCTTTACCTTCTGATAGTTGCTTAATATATTCTGTTTCCCTGTCTATTACAGCCTTTTTTTCCTTGCCACTTTCTAGGATTTTAGCTATATCAATCTCCAAAAGAGATTTACCCTTAACAAGCTCCTCCTTCTGCTTGTTAAGATTGTTTATTTCTTCATTTATAAGCTTCAATTTTTGCTGCAGGTCACCGCCCTCTTTTTCCTTTTCCTTCAGCTCCTTTTGGACAAGGGACACATCCTCAATCTTATACAATTTCTTTAAGCTTGTAGCCTCCTCCATAACTGGCTCTAGCTTCTTTTGGTTATTTTCTATATCTATATTTGTTTCAGCATAGGCGGCCTTTTCTGCCTTTAGCTTTTCTGCAAGGATAATCTCCTTTTGTTCTATACTAACCTTATTTTCCTTTTCTAAGCTTAGGCGCTTTTCTAGCTCTTCTTTTTTCTTATTCCACTCTTCTATAGTCTTAGTTAGTGCCTGAAATTCTTTTTCCGCTTCAGCTTTCTCCTCAATTACCTTTTCCAAGTCTAGTCCCTTAAATTGGCCTTCTAATGGTTCTAAAAAAGCAGCGGTATACTGTCGATTTTTTTGTAAAAGCTCCCTATCTACCTGAACTTTTCTTATCTTATCCTCCAATTCCTTTTCCTTCTTACTTAGTTCCTCCTTTAGCTGTATTTTCTCTGAAAGTACAGCACTGTCTTGAAGGGCAGGAGAAGGATGATGAGTTGAACCACATACAGGGCAGGCTTCCCCTTTCTTTAGTTCCTCTGCCAACCTATAGGCAATATGACTTTTCTGGGCTTCTTCTATTTCCTTTTCTACTAGCTCCAGCTTTTCACGAAGCTCTTTATGCTGACTAGTCAATTCTTCATGATTGTTTTTTAATTCTTCAAGTTTCTTATCAATTTCCCCTAACTCTCCAGTGATTTCTTCCTTCCTTTCTTTATAGGCAGTTAAGTCCCCAATAAGCTTTTCTAATTTAAATATGGCATCCTTTTTTTCAAATAATACACTGTTATCTGGAGGTGGAAGTTCTATAACCTTAGTGAGTTTTTCTTCTGTTACCGCAATTTCTCCAAACTTCTCCTCTTTTAATTGTTGAACTTCTCTTAGTTCTTTTTCTAGCTTTGCTATAAGTACATTTCTCTTTATCTGTCTCTCTTTTAAATCCCGTATAGAAGCCTTTAACTTGCTAGCTTCATCCTGAAGAACCACCAACTTATTTATATCATCTCGATATGAGGGATCCACTACTAGCTCTTCTAGCCTTTTTTCAGCAGCTACTTTTTCATCTTCTATCTTAGTAAGTTTATTAGTAACAGCTTCTGACTTTTTATTAACTTCATTAAGAAGGGCTTTCTTTTCATTATACTGTTTTAAGAGAACTTCCCTTTCAGCCTTAATATCCTTTAACTTATTTAACCTTTCTAAAGCAGCAGCAAGGTTTGTTTCCTTTTCAATCAGCCTAGGCAACTCTTTTTCTCTTTGCTGCAGAATACTTTTATATTCTGTCTCCTTCTTCAAAAGCAGGTCACTGCTGAACTGTAATTGTTTATTAAGCTTTTCTATTTCTAGCTTGCCAGTAGCAATCTTCTCTTCTATGTCCTTTACAGCCTCTAAGAAAGGCTTTACCTTCCAAGCATTTTCCGAGGCCTTTAGCTTGATCCTTCTAGCCTCTATCTCCGGCTCTAGCTTTATTTGTTCCTTATACTTATTTTCATACTCTATTAGCTCCTGTTGAAGCTCCCACAAGTTCTTATCTAACTCATACTGCTTATCTAAATTTTCCTTTTCCTTTTTTATTTCCTTTGCCCTATTTGTTAAGATATTAAAACTTTCCTTCAATTCCTTATACTTGTCTTCACTTATTCCTTGTTCTTCGTAGGTTTTAGCCCTTCCCATCACTATGTTTAGTTGATCGTTAACAGCCCTTCTTTTTTCTCTTATTTTAGCGCCCAATTTTCGTCCAAAACGTTCTAGGCCAAAGAGCCTTTCCAACATATTTCGTCTATCCTTACCTGTCAGTTTCAAAAACTCATTAAACTTACCTTGAGGTAGTACCACAGAACGAGTAAAGTCCTCTGCAGTTAGTCCCAAAATATTCTCTATACTTTCCTTAACCTCTCTAGATCCCTCTGCTATAACCACCTTACCACTTTCTTGATACTCTAGCAGGTTTACATGTTTAGATTTGTAACCACCAGACTTATCCCTAGTTATTACCCTTTCTGCACAATAGACCTTTCTTTGACCAGAGTACAATATTTCAAATTCATAGCTTACAGAAAGAGAATCGCAATTAGTATTTATAAACTCCTTGGCTTCTCTAGCTATATTGCCATAAAGAGCTATAGTCATAGCATCTAATATAGTGGATTTTCCGCTACCTGTAGGTCCAAATATACCAAAAAGCCCTTTTTCCGTAAGCCTTTTAAAATCTATAACCTGTTCTTCTATAAAGCTATTTAATCCCTTTATGGTAAGTTTTCTTGGCTTCATTATTCCTCCACCAGCCTTTCTTCCTCATCAAGCTCTTCTTCCTCATAGGCCAACTCTGCAAAGACCTTCATAATCTCTTCCCTTGGCTCCACTCCACGCTGAGAAAGATAAAACTCTTTAAAAAGCTCTGTTACACTCTTATCTCCAATGCCCTGGAATTCTTCCTCCTCCTGCTCCAAACCTCGGATCTTAGGAACAATCTCCACAATATCTTTCCTATACTCATTCATAAGCTTAATATATTCCTGCGAAATATATTCATCAGTCTCTATCTCAAGGTAAACCCATATATTTCGCTGGCTATTTTCCTTGCACCTTTCAACAGCCTCATCAATACTTTTACATTTCCATATTTCAATTGGCTTATAATTGCTAAGATATACTTCCTCCACCACAGCTTCAGACCCTGCCTTTAAGTCTACAATATTCACAGACTTACTGTAGCCCACTTCACTCTTACTGTACTGAATAGGAGATCCGCTGTAATAAGCCTTTAACTTTGTAGCCCTAACCTTTTGAGGTCTATGAAGGTGGCCTAAAGCTATATATTGAGCCTTCTTAGGTAGTGCCGATGGTTCTACAGCTAAAGAGCCTCCTAGCTCAATCTGTCTTTCCGAATCGCTCCTATCACTGCCCATAACATAAACATGAGAAACAGCAATATTTATTGTATCCTCCCTATAATTTCCACTTAAATTTTCAAAAAGCTCACCTATTCTTTCTGAATAGCTTCTCTTTCTATCTTCATCAGTATCCTTTTCAATAAAAACTTCATTTAAACGCTTCTCACTAGGATAGGGCAAGGCAATAACTACTGCTTTTTCACCTCTTAAGTGAAGCTCCAGCCAGCCTTCTCCAGAAGCAACTACTTGAAAATTTCCATATGGTCCTGGTTCAAGAATAGACTTAGGAGTTCCAAGCATCATAACCCCTTGCTCCGAAGCTAAGGGCGAAGCAGCAATAAGCCTTTCAGGATTATCGTGGTTACCAGCAATAACTAAGACCGCCCTGTTACCACCATCAGATAGCTTCTTTAAAGTTTCATAAAAAAGCCGCTCTGCCCTAGCTGGCGGATTGCTGCTATCATATATATCACCAGCTATTATTACCATATCTATATGGTTCTTCTCTACTAGTTCTACAAACTCATCCAAAAACTTTTCCTGTTCTTCTAACCTACTGTTTTTTGTCCCCTCTAAATTTTTTCCAAGGTGCCAATCAGATGTGTGTAATATTCTCATAATTATCAACAGCCTATCTAGGCTGACCCCCTTTCCTGTGAATAATTTTTTCACTTATAAATATCCAAGTCTAGCTATTTATTTAATCATGGTCAAAAACCACTGAAGATTACATATATAAGTTAAACTTCCCTAATAAAAGCCTATACTATAATAATAAGTTTTATTTAAGAAAAATTCTATGGGTATCATTTAATTCTTTACCTAAACTTTGGCTTATATTCTAGGTAAGCAAGTATTTGTTTAATGAGAGCTTTAATTTAATTAATCTATTGTGGAAGGCCTGTGATTAATATATAATAACAGTAATTTATTCAAGTTAATAAAAAATCTCC
>JAAYTB010000161.1 GCA_012523855.1 Clostridia bacterium | reverse complement strand
GACCACATAGACATGAATGTTGAACTAATCACTGAAGTAGCAATGAACGAAGGATTAAGATTTGCTATCAGAGAAGGTGGAAGAACAGTAGGTTCAGGAGTTGTTACTACTATAATTGAGTAATAAATAAAGAACAATAAATTATTGCATGCAAATATAAGCTTAAGCTAAATAAGTGAGAAGATAGGGGACGCCCTGTCTTCTTACTGCTTTTAACTAATATGAGTACATAAAATATCTATTTAGTGGGGAAAAAATAATTATAAAAAAATTATTATTATTTTATAAAAAACTTGAAAATAAAAAAGACTTGTAGTATAATGAAGAAGTTGCAAAGCAAACAGCGATGAATCAAGAGGTTGCCGGGCTTTTGGGGGAATTCTTGATGAGTATGTCTGGGTCTAGAATCCGACGACGGTAGTCTGTTTTTTGGTGTATTTTCTGTGTAGGGTGGAAACGCCCGGAACAGTTTACAGGCGCCCGCTGTTGTGCGTAAGAAGTAATGCGTACATGAAAAGGAGGGAAAGTAAATGTCAAAACAAAAAATCAGAATTAGATTAAAGGCTTTCGATCACACTATCTTAGATCAGTCTGCTGAAAAAATAGTTGAAACTGCAAAAACAACTGGAGCTAAGGTTGCTGGACCAGTTCCACTACCAACTGAGAAGGATATTGTTACAATTTTAAGAGCTCCTCACAAGTATAAGGACTCAAGAGAACAGTTCGAAATAAGAACTCATAAGAGACTGATAGATATAATTAATCCATCTTCAAAAACTGTTGATGCACTTATGAGATTGGATTTACCAGCTGGTGTAGACATTGAAATAAAACTGTAATAGAAATGAGTAATATATAATTACCAACTATTATGATCGCAAAGGCGATCCGCTAATATGTTTAGGAGGTGTAGTAATGAAAAAAGCAATAATGGGAAGAAAAGTTGGAATGACTCAAATATTTGATGAAAATGGTAAGAAGATACCAGTTACAGTTATTGAGGCAGGCCCATGCGTTGTTGTTCAAAAGAAAACTATAGAAAAAGACGGTTATAATGCAATAAAAGTTGGTTATGGTGATATAAGAGAGGTTCTTGTTAACATGCCAACTAAAGGACAGTTCAAAGCTGCAGGTATACCTGTGAAAAGACATCTTAAGGAATTTAAATTAGAAGATATAAATGCTTATGAAATAGGTCAAGAGATAAAGGTTGACATATTTGAAGCAGGAGATAAGGTTGACGTAACAGGAGTTTCTAAAGGTAAGGGATTCCAAGGTGTTATAAAGAGATGGGGAGCTAAGAGAGGACCAATGACTCACGGTTCTAAGTTCCATAGAGCAGTAGGTTCCATGGGAGGAGCATCTGACCCAGCAAAAACATTCAAGAACAAGAAATTGCCTGGACATATGGGAAATGTGAAGACTACAATACTTAATTTGGAAGTAGTTAGAGTATTGCCTGAAAAAAATGCTCTATTAATTAAGGGTAGTGTACCAGGACCAAATAAGGGATTAGTAGTAATCAAAAATACAGTTAAGGCTTAGTTTTAGTAGGAAAGGAGGATACAGAATGCCTACAGTAGGATTATTTAACAAAGAAGGACAAAAAGTTGGAGATATCCAATTAGCAGATAATGTCTTCGGAGTAGAAGTTAATAAAGAGGCTATGCATCAAGTTGTTGTTGCCCTTTTAGCTAACAGAAGACAAGGAACTCAAAGTGCGCTTACTAGAGCGGAAGTTCGTGGAGGCGGAGCTAAAATATACAGACAAAAGGGAACTGGAAGAGCTAGACATAGTTCCAACAGAGCACCACAGTTCACACACGGTGGAGTAGTATTTGCTCCTAAGCCAAGAAGCTATAGAGTTTCTCTTCCTAAGAGCTTGAAAAAGGTTGCGTTGAAATCAGCTTTAAGCAGCAAGGTTGCTGAAAATCAAATTATTGTTTTAGAAAGTCTTGAACTAGATGCTCCAAAAACAAAAGAAATGGTTAAAATACTAAATGCTCTTGAAGCAAAGAAAACTTTAATAGTTACTGCTGATGTTAATGAAAATGTATATAAGTCAGCAAGAAACATAGAAGGTGTTGCAGTTATACCTGTAAATAACATCAATGTATATGACATCCTTAAGTATGAAAAGTTCGTTATAACTAAGGACGCTGTATCTAAAATTGAGGAGGTGTATGCATAATGACTATGAATAGCCATGATATAATAAGAAAGCCAGTTATTACTGAAAAAAGTATGGCTGCAATGGCAGAAAAGAAATACACCTTTATCGTAAACATAAAAGCTAACAAATCTCAAATAAAGAGAGCTGTTGAAGAAGTATTCGGTGTTAAAGTAGAAGAAATAAAGACTATGAGAACAGAAGGAAAAACTAAAAGAGTTGGTGTTCACATAGGAAAGAGACCTGACTACAAGAAAGCAATAGTAAAACTTACAGAAGACAGTAAGTCTATTGAATTCTTCGAAGGAATGCAATAGTAGTCAGTAAGTAAGCCGTTATTGGCGGAATGCCAGATAAGCTAAAAAAGGAGGGAATTTTAATGGCAGTTAAGTCATTTAGACCTACCACCCCTGCAAGAAGACAGATGACAATGGCTACATTTGAAGAAATCACAACTGATAAGCCAGAGAAATCTTTGCTTGTTGAACAGAAAAATACTGGAGGAAGAAACTCTCAAGGTAAGATAACTGTTCGTCATAGAGGTGGCGGTGTAAAGCAAAAATATAGAATTATAGATTTTAAGAGAAATAAGGATGGTATACCAGCAAAGGTAGCTACAATAGAATACGATCCAAACAGAACAGCTTATATTTCTCTAGTAGTATATGCAGATGGTGAGAAAAGATATATTATAGCTCCAGTAGGATTAAAGGTTGGAGATGTAATTGTATCTGGTCCAGATGCAGACATAAAGGTAGGTAATACACTACCATTGAAGAACATACCTGTAGGTACAGTTGTACACAATGTTGAATTAGCAGCTGGAAAGGGAGGCCAATTAGTTAGAAGTGCTGGATCATCAGCTCAGCTTATGGCTAAAGAAGGCAACTATGCAACATTAAGATTACCAAGTGGAGAAACAAGATACGTTAGAATTGAATGTAGAGCAACTATCGGAACAGTATCTAACTTAACTCATGAGATTGTTAAGATAGGTAAGGCTGGTAGAAAGAGACGTTTAGGTTGGAGACCAGCTGTAAGAGGTTCAGCAATGAACCCTGTTGACCATCCACACGGTGGTGGTGAAGGTAGATCACCAATAGGTCGTCCGAGTCCACTTACTCCATGGGGTAAACCAGCACTTGGTTACAAGACTCGTAAACCTAATAAGTACTCAGATAGGCTAATAATTAAGAGAAGAAATGAAAAATAGTTGAAGAGAATTGTTCGAATTCTCTTCCCAACTTTTAAGTTATATGAAGGGAGGCCAATATAGTGAGTAGATCAACTAAAAAAGGACCTTTTATTCAAGAGTCACTTTTAAAGAAAATAAATGAAATGAATGCTAAAGGTGAAAAGAAAGTTATAAAGACTTGGTCCAGAAGTTCAACAATTTTCCCACAGATGATAGGTCATACTATAGCTGTTCATGACGGAAGAAAGCACATACCAGTATACGTTACTGAGGATATGGTAGGACACAAACTTGGAGAATTTGTTTTCACAAGAACTTTCAGAGGACACGATGATAACGAGAAGTCTACAGGTAGAAGATAATCTGGGAAGGAGGTAGCTTATAATGGAAGCTAAAGCTATAGCTAAATATGTTAGAATGTCTCCAATGAAGATTGGAATAGTTCTTGATTTAATAAGAGGAAAGAATGTTAATGAAGCTTTTGCTATTCTGCAGTATACTCCTAAGGAAGCAGCGGTTGTAGTAAACAAGGTGTTAAAATCAGCAGTTGCAAATGCAGAAAATAACAATGATATGGATCCATCAGATTTAATCGTTGCAGAAGCTTATGTTGGCCCGGGCCCAATATTAAAGAGATATAGACCACATGCTCAAGGTAGAGCGTTTAGTATAAAAAAGAGAACTAGTCATGTTACTTTAGTAGTTAAGGAAAGAGCGTAAGAAGGAGGGAATAGCGTGGGACAGAAGGTAAATCCACACGGCCTAAGAGTAGGCGTTATTAAGGATTGGGATGCTAAATGGTACGCAGATAGTAGAAATTTTGCCGATTATTTAGTTGAAGATAATCAAATAAGAGAATTTGTAAAATCAACTCTTTTCAGCGCTGGTATTTCAAGAATTGAAATAGAAAGATTCGCAAAGAGAGTAAGATTAAACATACACACTGCTAAGCCAGGAATGGTAATTGGTAAGGGTGGTTCAGGAATAGAAACATTAAAGAAATCCTTAGATGCTTTGATAAATAACCCTAAAGCTGATAAAAAGGAAAGAAAAACAATACTAATCAATATTGTAGAAGTTAAGACTGCTGAAACTGATGCACAGTTAATGGCAGAAAATATAGCTAATCAACTTGAAAAGAGAATATCTTTCAGAAGAGCTATGAAACAAACAATTCAAAGAGCTATGAAGTTAGGAGTAAAAGGAGTTAAGACTGCATGTTCAGGAAGACTTGGTGGTGCAGAAATCGCTAGAGTTGAGTACTATCATGAAGGAACAATTCCACTACAGACTTTAAGAGCGGATATTGATTACGGTTTTGCGGAAGCGGATACAACCTATGGAAAAATAGGAGTTAAGGTTTGGGTATATAAAGGTGAAATACTACCAACAAAGAAAGTTGAAAAGGTAGAAGTTAACGCTTAAGAAAGGAGGAATACGACATGTTAATGCCTAGAAGAGTTAAATATCGTAAGGTGCAACGTGGCAGAATGAATGGTAAAGCTACAAGAGGCAACTTTATAGCTTATGGAGATTATGCAATTCAGGCTACTGAGTGTGGATGGATCACAAGTAATCAGATAGAAGCAGCCAGAATAGCAATAAACAGATACATCAGAAGAGGAGGAAAGCTTTGGATAAAGATTTTCCCCGACAAACCAGTTACTCAGAAACCAGCTGAAACTCGTATGGGTTCCGGTAAGGGTTCACCAGAATATTGGGTAGCTGTAGTAAAGCCAGGTAGAGTATTATTTGAGTTGTCAGGAGTTTCTGAAGAAATTGCAAGAGAAGCTATGAGATTGGCAGCACATAAACTACCTATAAAGACTAAATTTGTTACAAGAAGAGATTTTAAAGAAATGGGTGGTGAGTTAAATGAAGGCTAGAGAATTACAAGAATTGAGAGAAAATAGCCCTCAGGAATTAGTAGTTAAGCTCAATGACCTGAAAGCTGAGCTCTTCAATCTAAGATTCCAATTGGCTACAGGTCAGTTAGAGAATCCAATGAGAATAAAAGAGGTTAAGAAATCTATAGCCCAGATTAAAACCATCATTCGTGAAGAAGAACTTAAAGCATTTAGGCAGTAAGCTGAAAGGAGGTTCGTCCTGTGGAAAGAAATCATAGAAAGACAAGAATTGGTAGAGTTGTTTCAGATAAAATGGAAAAAACAATAGTAGTGGCTGTTGAAAAAAAGGTACGTCACCCACTATATGGTAAGATCGTTAATAGAACAACAAAATTTAAGGCTCATGATGAAAACAATGAAGCTAAGATCAATGATAGAGTATTAATTATGGAAACAAGACCATTATCTAAAGATAAGAGATGGCGATTAGTTGAAATAGTTGAAAAAGCTAAATAGTAGCTTATTGACTGAAAGGAGGGTTTAAATATGATACAGCAACAATCCATTCTGAGAGTAGCAGATAATTCTGGTGCTAAGGAAATAATGTGTATAAGAGTATTAGGTGGATCCGGAAGAAAGTTCGGAAACATTGGAGATATAATAGTTGCTAGTGTTAAGAGTGCAACACCAGGCGGAGTTGTTAAAAAAGGTGACATTGTAAAAGCTGTAATAGTAAGATCTGTTAAAGGTCTAGGTAGAGCGGACGGTTCATATATCAAATTTGATGAAAATGCGGCAGTTGTAATCAAAGAAGATAAACAGCCAAGAGGAACTCGTATCTTCGGACCTGTTGCTAGGGAGCTTAGAGAGAAGGAATTTACAAAAATTTTATCACTTGCACCTGAAGTTCTATAAGATAGGGAGGTGGCTATGTTGTTAAGTAAAGTGCATGTTAGAAAACAAGATACAGTTGTAGTAGTGTCCGGTAAGGATAAGGGTAAAGTTGGTGAAGTTCTTAAAGTTTTGCCTAAGCAGGGTAAAGTTATTGTAAAGGACGTAAATATGGTTACAAAACACCAAAAACCAAGCAGAGCAAATATGAACGGTGGCATTATTAAAGTAGAAGCACCTATATACAGTTCAAAAGTTATGTTATACTGCACAAGCTGTAAGAGTGCTACAAGAATTGCTCATAAGTTATTAGAAGACGGAACTAAAGTAAGAGTTTGTAAGAAGTGCGGAGAAACATTCTAATATTTGAAAGGAGGTCAACCGAATGATTTCTAGACTACAAGAAAAATATAATAACGAAGTAGTTCCAGCCTTGATAGAAAAGTTTGGATATAAAAATGTAATGGAAGTTCCAAAGCTGGAGAAGATAGTTGTAAATATGGGAGTTGGAGAGGCTAAGGATAATCCTAAGGTTCTTGAAGCAGCAGTAAGTGATATGCAGACTATTACTGGTCAAAAGCCAGTTATCACAAGAGCTAAGAAGTCCATAGCTAACTTTAAATTAAGAGAGAACATGCCAATAGGATGTAAAGTAACGTTAAGAAAGCAAAAAATGTATGATTTTGCTGATAAATTAATGAGTATAGCTCTTCCTAGAGTTAGAGACTTTAGAGGCGTTTCAGACAAAGCTTTTGACGGAAGAGGAAACTATTCCTTGGGAGTTAAGGAACAACTAATATTCCCTGAAGTAGAGTATGACAAGATAGATAAAATAAGAGGTATGGATATAGTATTTGTAACAACTGCAAAGACAGATGAGGAAGCTAGAGAATTATTAAGATTTCTCGGTATGCCATTTGTTCAGAAATAAGGAGGGGAAACTGTGGCACGTAAGGCAATGATTGAAAAGTGGAAGAAAGAGCCTAAGTATCAGACAAGAGCTTATACAAGATGCAGAGTATGTGGTAGACCACATTCTGTATTAAAGAAGTATGGAGTATGTCGTATTTGTTTTAGAGAGCTTGCGTACAAGGGTCAAATTCCAGGATGTAGAAAAGCAAGTTGGTAATAATTCATTGTAGTGAAAGGAGGCACATTAAATGGTTATAACAGATCCTATCGCAGATTTGTTGACTCGCGTGAGAAATGCAAATACAGCGAAACATGAAATTGTAGAAGTACCTTCTTCAACAATCAAGAAGGCTATTGTAAATATAATGCTTCAAGAAGGTTACATTAAGGACGTTGAAGAATATAATGATGGTGTTGTTCCAATGCTAAGACTTTCTTTAAAATACGGTCCAGCAAAGGAAAAAATAATTAGTGGATTAAAGAGAATTTCAAAGCCAGGTTTAAGAGTTTATTGCAAAAAGGATGAAGTGCCTAAGGTTCTTAATGGTTTAGGAGTGGCAGTAATCTCTACTTCAAAAGGTCTTTTACCTGATAGAGAAGCAAGAAAGCAAGGTTTAGGCGGAGAAGTTATCTGTTACATTTGGTAATAAGAATACAATAGTAATTAACTTATTTAAGAAAATAATAAAATTTTAGATAGATTATAGTAACATAGAGTACCGTGACATTCTTCATGTCACGAGCTATGCTCTTGTACTAGGGTCTATTAAAGAAGCAGGGTACTATTTGATTCATTGATTAGCAAGTAACTTAATTATGGATAGACCCAAAATAAAACAGATAAATACTGTCAGTTTATATGTAAACATAACAAAGGGAGATGTAAATCTCTACAATAGTTTTGTATCGGAAAGATGAGCGGGGGGCAAAGCAAGACAATGCTTTGTGCCAGAGAAGTCTAACAGGAGGTGTAATCATGTCAAGAATTGGAAAGATGCCAATAGCCATACCTGCTGGAGTAACTGTTACTGTAACACCAGATAACGTTGTTACAGTTAAAGGAGCAAAAGGACAGCTAACCAAGGCTATGAGCAAGGACATAAAAATCGATGTTGAAGATAATAACATAGTTGTTACAAGACCAAGTGATGCTAAAGAACATAGAGCGCTACATGGTTTAACAAGATCGTTATTGAACAATATGGTAATAGGCGTTAGTGAGGGATATCAAAAGTCTTTAGACTTGATAGGTGTAGGATATAGAGCCCAAGTTCAAGGAAAGAAGTTAGTATTAAACCTTGGATTCTCTCATCCTGTAGAAATTGAAGCCGTTGAAGGAATTTCATTCGAAACCCCAGCAGCCAATAAGGTAATAGTTAAAGGAATTGATAAACAAGTAGTTGGTGAAATAGCTGCTAATATCAGAAGCTGGAGAAAGCCTGAGCCTTATAAAGGAAAAGGTGTTAAGTACGAAAATGAAGTTATCAGACGTAAGGAAGGTAAGACTGGTAAGAAATAGTTGAAAGGAGTGTAGTTGATGTTCAAGAAGGAAGACAGAAGTTTGTCAAGAAAGAAACGTCATTTAAGAGTACGTAAAAAAATTACTGGAACAGCTGAGAGACCAAGACTTTGTGTTTTCAGAAGCGAAAAAAACATTTACGCTCAAATTATAGATGATGTAGCTCAAAAAACTTTAGTTGCTGCTTCTTCAGTAGAAAAAGACTTCTCTGCTAAAATGGGAAGCAACAAAGAAGCTGCTAAGCTAGTTGGGCAATTAGTAGCTAAGAGAGCAGCTGAAAAAGGAATTAAATCAGTTGTTTTTGATAGAGGTGGATATATTTATCACGGAAGAGTTCAAGAACTTGCCGAAGGTGCAAGAGAAGCGGGCTTAGAATTCTAGAAGGAGGGAAATAAATGAGAATAGATCCTAGCACACTGGACCTTAAAGAAAAAGTTGTTAGTATAAATAGAGTTGCTAAGGTTGTTAAAGGTGGTAGAAACTTCAGGTTCAGCGCCCTTGTAGTGGTAGGCGATGAAAACGGACACGTTGGGGTAGGGATTGGTAAATCCGTAGAAATTCCTGAAGCAATAAGAAAAGGTATTGAAGCTGCAAAGAAGAACATAGTTAGTGTAGCTATAGTTGAAAATACAATTCCTCATGAAACAGAGGGTGTATTTGGTAGAGGTAGAGTTTTAATTATGCCTGCTAGTGAAGGTACTGGAGTTATCGCAGGAGGACCTGTTAGATCAGTCCTTGAATTAGCTGGATTAAAAGACGTTAGAGCTAAATCATTGGGTTCAAGCAACCCTAAGAATATGGTTAGCGCAACTATCAACGGTTTAGCATCATTAAGAACAGCTGAACAATTTGCTAAAATGAGAGGCAAGACCGTTGAAGAGATACTAGGTTAGGAGGGAAAGGCCTTGGCTAAACTTAGAATTACTTTGACTAAGAGTCTAATAGGAAGAAAATCTGAACATATTGCTACTGCAAAGGCTCTTGGACTTAAGAGAATAGGAAATGTAGTAGAACATGAGGATAGCCCTCAAGTTAAAGGTATGATAAATAAAATTAACTACTTAGTTAAAACAGAAGAAGTTTAATAATTGAAGAGAGGCTGATAGCAGCCTAAAAGACACGAATATTAACAGGAGGTGTAAACTTATGAAACTTCACGAGTTACAGCCGGCTCTTGGGTCAAGAAAAGCGCAAAAAAGAGTTGGTAGAGGAACTGGTTCTGGCTTAGGAAGAAATGCTGGTAGAGGTGAAAAAGGTCAGAATGCAAGATCTGGTGGCGGAGTTAAACCAGGATTTGAAGGCGGACAGATGCCTTTATATAGAAGACTTCCTAAGAGAGGTTTTACAAATATATTTGCTAAAGAATACGCAGTAATCAATATAGATAGATTGAATGTTTTTGAAGATGGAGCAGTTGTTACACCAGAAGTATTACTTGAAAAAGGTATAGTGAGCAAACTATATGACGGAGTTAAAATACTGGGTAATGGAGACTTGCAGAAGAGCTTGACAGTTAAAGTTACTAAATTTTCAAAAACAGCTGCTGAAAAGATTGAGGCCGCTGGAGGAAAAGTTGAGGTGATATAGTAATGCTATCAACTCTCAAGAATGCCTTTAAAGTGCCAGAGCTTAAAAAAAGAATTTTATTCACCTTATTCCTGATTGCGGTATATAGGCTTGGAAGCCATATACCGGTTCCAGGAATAAATAGAGAACTCCTAAGCAGTGCAATGGAGACAAATGAAAATACTTTTTTAAGCCTGTATAACCTAATGACTGGTGGAGCTATTAGTCAATTTAACATATTTGCTATGGGCGTTGTGCCTTATATTAATGCATCCATCATCATGCAATTACTCACTGTGGCAATTCCTTATTTGGAACAGTTAAGTAAAGAAGGTGACGATGGAAGAAAAAAGATGCAGAATTATACAAGAAATGCTGCACTTGTACTTGGACTAATTCAAGCATACTCTACTTATCTTATCATTAGGAACTTCAATGGAATTTCTGATAATTCCGCAATCAATGTGTTTTTAATTGTTATAACATTATCAACAGCTTCTACATTCTTAATGTGGCTGGGTGATGTAATTACTGTTAAAGGCTTAGGAAACGGTGTTTCTCTAATAATATTTATTAACATATTGTCTGGCATACCAGATACTGTGGCCAGAATATATGTTTCGTATACTACAAAATCAATAAATTTAGTTCATTTGATAGTATTTGTTATCGTAGCTGTAGCTATGATAATTTCTGTAATAATTATGAGCATGGCTGAAAGAAGAATAAGCGTTCAATACGCTGGTAAAACTGTAGGTAATAAAACTTTTAGAGGACAATCATCACATATACCCTTTAATTTAACAGCAACTGCAGTTATTGCTATAATCTTTGCTATGTCTGTTATGAATTTTCCTACAACTATTGCTCAGTTTTTCCCAAACAGAGCTTGGTCTAACTTCATACAGAATAGTGCGTATAGTCCTTTTAATGCTAAATCCGTTATATATCCTATAGTATATGCTGCAGCGGTTATATTCTTCTCATGGTTCTATGCAGAAATTTATTTCAAGCCAGAAGAAATGGCTGAGAATATATATAAGTCAGCAGGCTTTATTCCAGGTATCAGACCAGGAAAACCTACTGCAAAACATATCTCTAAAGTATTAACAAGGGTTGCTATTATTGGAGGTATATTTGCCACAGTAATTGCATTAGTTCCTGTTATAGTTCAAAATCATACATCATTTAAAAATATTTCTCTTGGAGGAACCTCAATTTTAATTATGGTAAGTGTTGCAATAGAAACTGTTAGGACGTTAGAGTCCCAACTTGTAATGAGACACTACCATGGATTCTTGAAGTAGTTTGAATTTTGGGGATGAAAAGATTGAGAATTGTATTAATAGGACCTCCGGGAGCAGGTAAGGGAACACAAGCAAAGTTGATAAGTTTAAGATATGGGATACCACATATATCTACTGGTGATATATTTAGAAAAAATATATCAAAAAATACAGTCTTGGGGTTAGAGGCTAAGGAATATATAGATAATGGTGACTTAGTGCCAGATCCAATTACTATATCTTTAGTTGTTGAAAGGCTTAGTCAAAAAGATTGTAGCGAGGGATTTTTACTAGATGGTTTTCCCAGATCCCTTGAGCAGGCTAAGGCTCTTGACAAGTACTTAGAAGAAATAGGAAAGAAACTTGATGGGGTTATATTGATAGACGTACCAAGTGAGTTTATTCTTGATAGGATGACTGGTAGGAGAAGCTGTTCCGTGTGTGGTGCTAGCTATCACATTAAGTATAATCCTCCTGCAAGGCAGGGTAAATGTGATGTGTGTGGTAACAATGTAATTCAGCGTAAAGATGACACTGAGGAAACTCTTAATGAAAGATTGGAAGTATATCTGTCTCAAACCTCTCCCTTAGTGGGATATTATGAAAGTAAAGATATATTGATGAAGGTGGATGGCAGTAAAGACATAGACGCAGTTTTTGAGAATATATCAAAGGTTCTTGAAGATGCTTAAAAATAAAAGAAATTATTAAGCAAGGTATATATTTAAATACAAGAGGCTTATTGGTAAGGTTGTATGGATACTCTTGCAGCATTACAAGAGGTAGCAAAGCCTAAATTACAACTGCACAAAATAGCGACAGCAGAATAAACATATAACTATGACAAATGTAATTTTTTCATAGTATAATATTGCCTCTGTAAAATTAGAATGGTATTCCGAAATGCTGTGCTTTCGGCAGTTGATATTTTTAGTATTAGCTGTATTACCTAATATTAAGATGCCAGATCTGAGCCGTCAAGTTCATAGAATACCGGAATAATAAGATTGTATATATAAAATATATGCAGACTATATACATTATAGGGGAAGCAGTGAGGTGAAGGCTTTGAAAAAGGAAGAGCTATTAGGCAGAGTAGTACTTTCAACAGCTGGAAGAGATAGCGGTAAATATTATATTGTAATAGACGTAATTGATGACAATTATGTACTATTGACAGATGGAAGGTTGAGGCCTGAGAGTAAACCAAAGAAAAAAAAGTTGAGGCATCTGCGCTTTACTGATATAATAGCTGAGGAGATAAAGAAAGAAATTTTATCAGGCAAAAGGTTGAATGATTCAACCATAAGAAGTTTTTTGCAGTTAAATGACATAAACAAGGAGGTTTGATTACCTTATGTCAAAGGAAGATGTAATTGAAATGCAAGGTACTGTATTAGAGGCTTTACCAAATGCAAATTTTTTAGTAGAATTGGAAAGTGGTCATAAAATACTAGGCCATATATCTGGAAAATTAAGAATGAATTTTATTAGAATTCTGCCAGGTGATAAAGTAACAGTAGAACTTTCTCCATATGACCTTACTAGAGGAAGAATTACCTGGAGAGCTAAGTAATAAGGAGGGTTAACTATGAAAGTAAGACCGTCAGTAAAACCTATATGCGAAAAGTGTAAGGTTATTAGAAGAAAAGGCAGAGTAATGGTTATATGTGAAAACCCTAAGCATAAGCAAAGACAGGGTTAATAACTCTTAACCGGTTATTTAGTTTTGGGAGCGGCTGTAGTAGTTTCTAACTACTAACCCAAGCTTTATATAAATTATTAATTAGAACTATAGACACAAAACCTAGGAGGTGTAAATTTTAATGGCAAGAATTGCTGGTGTAGATATACCAAGAGAGAAGAGAGTTGAGATTGGACTCACTTATATATTTGGAATCGGCCTATCAACTTCTCAAAAGATCCTGGCTGAAACCGGAGTAAACCCAGATACTAGAGTGAGAGACTTAACTGAAGAAGAAGTTAATAAATTAAGAGACTATATCAAAAATCTTAAGGTTGAAGGTGACCTAAGAAGAGATGTTGCATTAAATATAAAGAGACTTATGGAAATAGGTTGCTACAGAGGAATTAGACACAGAAAGGGCCTTCCAGTAAGAGGTCAAAAAACTAAGACTAATGCTAGAACAAGAAAAGGTCCAAAGAGAACAATTGCTG
>JAAYTB010000160.1 GCA_012523855.1 Clostridia bacterium | reverse complement strand
CTCAACGTGCCCCGTCTGCGGAAACATATCCTTCACCTTAACCTCCCTAACCTCATATCCTCTATCCTGTAATACCTTCAAATCATTCACCAAAGTTTTTGGATTACAAGACACATATATAATAGTAGGAGCATCAAACTTAATAACATAATCTAAAGCCACTGGATGAACTCCACTTCTTGGTGGATCTAGTATGATTAAATCTGGCTTATCTTCAATGGTTTGTATAACCTTAGCCACGTCCCCAGCAATAAAGTGGCAGTTATTCAAGCCATTCATTGCTGCGTTTTCTTTGGCACTTTCTACAGCCTCTTCTATCAGTTCTATGCCAACTACCTTTTTAGCCTTTCCAGCGGCTATTTGGCCTATGGTGCCTGTTCCGCAGTATAGGTCAAAAACTACCTTGTCTGAGGCATCTGCCATAAAGTCACGAACTATGGAATATAGCCTTTCTGCCCCTAGGGAGTTTGTTTGGAAGAAGGAGAAAGGACTAATCTTAAACTTTAATCCTAGAAGTTCCTCTGTGATATAATCTTGGCCAAATAATACTTCAATTCTATCTGCTGCTACCACTTCTGATAGAGAATCATTTATTGTATGAATAATTCCCTTTAATGTACCTTGATAGTCTATATTAACTAAGGTTTCTTTCAGCTTATCTAAGTTGATATCCAATTGTGAAGTTGTCACAAGGTTAATTAAGATCTCCCCTGTTTTCTTTGCCTTTCTTACTACAAGGTTTCTTAGATATCCTTCCCTTTTCATGATCTTGTAATGGGGCAAGGCCAGTTCTCTAAAGTATTTTATAACGGTATTGTGGATCTTTCTTACATCTTCATCAATTAGGATACAACTATCTGTGTTGACTATGGAAAAGCTTCTTCCTGGCATATGCATGCCTAGCATTAGTTGACCACCCTTTTCAAAGTCTCCAAAGGTGAATTCCATTTTATTTCTGTATTCATAGTCTTCAGGACTGCCTTCTATGCCTAAATACTTAAAGCCTTCTATGTGATTTTTCTTAAAAAGGTCTAAAACTTGTTCTTCTTTGAACTCTAGTTGTTTTTCATAGGGTACAAATTGCTGGGTGCAGCCACCGCAGTGATAAAAATGTGGGCATGGTGGGTCTATTTCATAGTCTGCTTTTTCTACCACTTCTGTCACTCTGGCTTCTGCTCGGTCTTTTCTTTTTTTATGTATCCTGGCCATAACTTTTTGGCCAGGATAGGCGTTTTTAATATAAACCTTTTTATCCTCTAAGTAGGCAACGCCCTCCCCTGGGAAACGTGTCTCTTCTATTTTAAGTTCGTATATCATTCCCTTTTTCATGTCCTTCATTCCTTTTCATCTAGTATTATAGATATCCTTAGGCAAAGCTACTATATAAGCAATCAAAATATGGAATCTTCAGCGATTTTGATTGCTTATATAATAGTTGGATATCTTACACAATAAATAATATACTATAGAATTTGCAAACTCAAATTTAACTTTTCTTAATTAGCTTGCAGGTTTTATATTTATTACTTGCTCTATTGCCATTAACTTTTCTATGACTTCTTCTACTCTAAGCCTTATAGGCACAAAGAGAGTATAAATACATTCATTATCATCTGCCTCTTCTGTGCTGTATTCTATACTTTTTATTTTTATTCCCATTTCCTTTAGGATCTTATTCACTTCTAATAAAGGTTGTAATTGTTTATCAAAAATTACTTCCAACTTTATTTTTCTTGTTTTGCCCATAAACTTATGTTCAAAGTTTTTAAGAATTGCTACTACAATAAAGACACATATAAAGCTTGCTATGCACAAGATATAGTATCCAAAGCCTGTAGCTAGTCCAATAATTGCTACTACCCAAAGGCTAGCTGCTGTAGTTAATCCTTTTACTGAACCTTTTTCATGAATAATAGTACCTACTCCTATAAAACCTACACCGGATATAACCTGGGCTCCAAGCCTTAGCATATCGGAACTGATAGCCCCTTCCAGGTTAGGGTTGTCCATCAAAATTATTTTCACTTCTTCAAAGGTATAAAGTTGAATTAATGAAGTGATTGCTGCACCAACACAAACTAACATATGGGTTCTAAAACCAGCGGCCCTATTGTTTAGCTCCCTTTCATATCCGATTAAACCACCAATAAATACTGCTAATAATAATCTCATTGTAACTTCTAAAATGCTCATATATCTCCTCCATAAAAAAGAACTCTGTTACTATATTATATAACAGAGTTCCTTAAATACTATAATATTTTTCTTAACTTATCTGCCTCATACTCTTTAATGTATTTTTCCTTGCTTTCACCAATGATTAATAATTTAGCTCTGCCATCTTCTACCTTTAAAACTCTTCCCTTTG
>JAAYTB010000159.1 GCA_012523855.1 Clostridia bacterium | reverse complement strand
TTTCAATTGATAATCAAAATCTATGATAATATACCTTACTTCTATCAAAAATAATTATAATAAGGAATTACAAAGGAAAGAAAGATTAACAAAAGAGTCTACTTATGATATTATAATATTGCATCCTTACATTTATTAGCATTGTATAGCTAGTTTTGATAATATTTCCTAACAAGGAGTTTAAAATATTACCTATACAAGTTTAAATTTTTATGAAAATCTTTAGGAGGAGTTATATTTATGAAAGTTAAATTTTATAGTTCCCAAAGGGAATACATAGAGAAAAAAGATGAATTTCATAAGGCTATAGATACAGTTATTGAAAAAGGAAACTTTATACTTGGAGATCAGGTGGCAGACTTTGAAAGAAATATTGAAAAATATACTGGGGCAAAACACGCTATAGGTGTTGCTTCCGGTACCGATGCACTGGTTATTGCCTCTGACATACTAGGTTTTAAAGATGGTAAAGAAGTAATAACTTCCCCTTTCACTTTCTTAGCATCAGCCTCTTGCTTTATTAGGCATAAAGGCAAACCGGTTTTTGTTGATATTGACGAAGATACCTTTTCTATTGACGTAAATAAAATAGAGGAAAAAGTAAACTCTAACACTGTAGGTATATTGCCTATTCATTTATTTGACCAGATGGCTAACATGGATAAAATAATGGATATAGCAAATAAATATAACCTAAGGGTTTTAGAAGATGCTGCAGAAGCCTTTGGAATGTACTGGAATGGTAAGGATGATCAAAACAAACACGCTGGTACTATTGGAGATTTTGGTGTATTTTCATTTTTCCCTACTAAAACCCTGGGCGGCTACGGAGATGGTGGAATGATAGTGACCAATGACGACCAGTTGGCAAAGCTTGCAAAAAGCTATAGGGTCCATGGGGCATCCAAGAAATATCATTATGATTATATTGGATACAATTCACGTTTAGATACATTACAGGCAGCTATATTATCTGTTAAACTTAAATATATTGATGAAGCAATTAAGAAAAGAGAAGAAATTGCCAATTTATATATGGAAGGCTTGAAAGATCTGGAAAGTATTAGACTACCTAAGTTAAAAGGCAAGCAAAAACAAGTATTCTATGTCTTTAATATCTTAGCTGAAAACAGAGATGACCTTGCAGAATACTTATCCAAAAATGACATAGGCTACAGTATCTATTATCCAATGCCTCTACACCTGCAGAAAGCTTTCCAATACTTAGGCCATACAAAAGGAGATTTTCCTGTAGCCGAAAAAGTATCAGAGCAAATTATCGCACTTCCTATCTATCCTGAACTAAAGAAAGAGGAAGTTGAATATATCTGCCAAACTATTAGAAAATTCTATAATAAATAATATATTGTATGTAAGAAGGAAGGATATGTTATGACTAATAAAAAGATTCCCTTTTCACCGCCAGATATCACTCAGGCGGAAATTGATGCGGTGACAGAAGTTTTGAAATCCGGCTGGATTACTTCCGGGCCTAAAACAGCTGAGTTCGAGAAACAAGTAGCTACATATAGCCAGGCTAATTACGGAGTTGCACTAAACAGTGCCACTGCTGGTTTAGAACTAATTCTTAAAGTAATGGATATTGGCCCAGGTGACCAAGTACTTACAACTCCCTATACTTACGCAGCTACATCTAATGTTATAATTCACAGGGGCATAAAGCCAACATTTGTAGATTTAAAAAAGAACAGTTTCTTTATGGATGAAGAAAAAATATATGATGCTATTACTCCAAAAACTAAAGCTATTATCACTGTTGATATTGCTGGTTACCCAATAGATTACGATGGAATAAAGGCAGTGCTTAAAGCTAAAAACCGTGAAGATATCATGCTTATTTCAGATTCAGCCCATTCCTTTGGCGCTAAATATAAAGGCCAAAAGGTAGGTAGTCAGTTTGATTTTCATGTGTTTTCTTACCACGCTGTAAAAAACTTAACCACTGCTGAAGGTGGTGCTATAACATATAATGATAATAACTTTAAAGGCAAAGAGGACTTATATAAAGAATTTAAATATACTTCCTTACAAGGTCAAACCAAGGATGCCCTTTCAAAAATGAAAGCTGGAGCCTGGAAATATGACATAGTAACAGATGGCTTTAAGTCAAACATGACAGACATAATGGCAGCTATAGGCCTTGTACAATTATCTAGGTACGATGAAATGATAGAAAAGAGAAAAGCCTTATTCAATGTTTATAGCGAAATTCTTAGTAAATATGATTGGGCTATTATTCCTGAAAGTAAGACTGGGGATACTGAAACATGCTATCACCTATATACATTAAGATTAAGAGACTTTACTGAAGATAAACGAGATGAAATAATTGAAAAGTTAGCTAAAAAAGATATAGCTACAAACGTTCATTTTATGCCTCTACCTATGTTGACCTTATACAAAAACTTAGGCTATAAAATAGAAGACTATCCTAATGCCTATGAGCAGTACGCCAACGAGATAAGCCTACCACTTTACTCAACCCTATCATTAGAGGATGCTGCTTACCTGGCTCAGGAGCTAGTTAAACTTATCTAACTAAAAAGGTCTTTCTTTTATCTATAATACTAGATACATTAAAAAGTTATTTAATTGATCAATAAAGGATGGTACTCAACACTGCCCAGTACCATCCTTTATTGCCCTATCCTTATCAATTTATCACAAGCCTTAATTTAAAATTCTTAATAAGAATCTAAAAGATAATCATTCTTGCTATAAAGCCTGTAACTCCTTAACTTTCCTGATAGCTTACATCAATTTGTAGAGATTCTCCCCCATCAAAATTTAGTGGTATACATACTGTTACAGACTTAGTTGGAGTAAGCTGTATATTTTCTCCTGTCAAAACCGTAGGTGGTGTTATGTCTATGTTCATATGGTTTTGAAAAAAAATATTAGCAGTATGACCTAAAATCATATTTGCTAACTCAGCAATAGCACTCTTAGACATCTCATCCAATTCATTTACTGGCATTCCAAACATCATTGCAGAAGATATTGTTAATGCCAATTTCTTAGATAGCGAAAGAACCACATTGCCGCTGATTTTACCAGTTAAACCAATTAAAATTACAACTCCGTCACCGCTATAAGAATTATTTTTTGCAAATATTCTTCCAATAGTAGGTTTGAAATTTGTAGTTTGATTGATTACTTCTAAACTAGCCTCAATAAAAGGATTAATGTATTCAACTTTCAATTATGTCATCCCCCATTTCTTAACCACTCAACCTAAAGATATCATAAATTCTATCCCTTGGAATCGTTTACCTTGTAAGTTTATTATATAAAATTCTAAGCTTTTTGTCAATCTATGTATTATTCAGTCAAATTATTAAAAAACCTGCGATAAAGCCAAAGGTTACCGCAGGCATTAGTCAATATTACTATATTAAATTTTCTTGACCACATTCAGGGCAGAACTTAAAGGGTTGAGTACCTTCAAATCCACAGGACTCACATTTACTATCTAAAGGTTTTGGTGTTCCACATTCCATACAGAACTTTCCGGAGTTTTCAGTAGAACAATTAATACACTTCCAACAGTTTGTATTCTGTACTGGCACAGGTGCCGGACTTCCACACTCCATGCAGAATTTTCCCATATTCTCTGCATTACAATTGTTACAGGCCCATGAATTGGATGGCCCTGGACTTGCAGGAGCTACAGCTGGACTTTCTTCTATATTAGCAACTGGAGCTTCTAAAGAAGGTTCCTCCTGGGCAAAAGCCGATCCTCCCTGAGGCCCTACATCAGTATTCATTGCTGGGTTTTCTTGTATAGGTTTCTGCTGCTGGTATGGCTCTTGATTAGGAGCAGCTTGCTGTGAAAGGCCTCCTTGTTGTGAAAATCCAGGTTGCTGATTAAAGCCTACCTGTGGTCCTTGCATCTGTTGTTGTCCATAACCAAATAACTGCTGTGTATTAGAAGATGCCTGTTGAGCCAAATTGTAATTCATAAAACCAATATGAGCTCCTCCTGCATTTTGGGCTGCTAATTTTTTCGCCTCTGCATCGGCCATGGCATTCAAGCCTGCTGCAGCTAGTGGATTGGAATAAAACCTTACAGTCTGAAATTCCTCAATTTTTTTGGCACTTTCGTCATCAACCAGAATTTCATCAATTGTGATCTTTTCAATAGCAATACCTCTGCCTTCTATCCACTCTTCCCTAATCTCTTCATTAACAGCATCTTTTATTTGTGAGGTATGACTACGTATTTGATCATAACGGACTCCTAAATCTGCCACCCGGGCTACGGCATCACCTAATACTGATACAATTTCTGATTTCAGTTGACTATCTAAGTCCTCATTTCTCCTATATTCATTAGTAACATTACCACAAACCCTGCTATAGAACATTATTGGATCAACTATTTTGTAGCTGTATTTTCCATGACATTTGAAATTAACTGTAAAACCAAACTCAGAGTCTCTAAAATGAATATTCCCTACTCCAAATTTATTGTTCATTATTTCTAGCATATTTACGTAATATACTCTTTGAACACTATCTATCTGTCCACCAGTTTGTATTCTCCCCCATACTGTCTGGAAACTCTTTTTCAACCCTTCGAAACCTGCTGTTAACATAGAAGGAGCAGTTCCTGTTTTATATATATATCGGCCTGTAGTCTGAGCCTGGCTATCTCCTACACAAAAATCCACAATCCTACCGTCTTCAACTATTATCATACATTGTCCATCTGCAACTGCAATTACAGAACCATCAGTGATAACATTATCGTCTCCTCTATTGGTTCCTCCTGCAAAAGTTTTTTTCCTAGCTCTTACCACTAGAACGTCTTTAGAAAGTGCAGGACATTCAAAATACTCCTTATATTGATCTCTTAAAGTACTACCTATAGCATTCTTAGCTGCTTTTATTAATCCCATAATTTTTCCTCCCTACTTTTTTCTTTGATAATTAGAAATTCTCCACACCTTTTCAATATTACGAACATGCCTTGTGCCACAATACTCACAAGTCATACTGGTCGTATCCAGGGGACCACCGCAATGACTACAGCGAATTGCAAAAGTTTCAATGTCTAAGTCCTGAAAAATATAGGTACAATGAACCTCATATTGACATTGTATCTTTTTATTTTCTGTATATTCCAAAGCCACCTGATAATAAGCAGTGGCATATTCTAGAGTCTTTTTATATCCAGAAATAGCTATTCCATGAAATTTAATATTGTCAATTCTTCTTCTCTTACCGGAATCCTTTAGGTCTTTAATCTCTGATCTAATAGATTCCATCACTGTACCTGTTGACATTTTCTTTATTTCTTCAGACTCTTTTAAACTTTCTAAAGAGTTAAAATAAGATGTTAAAAACTTTTTAACCATTCCCTCTAAGACGCTAACATGCATATCTGGAAAGTCCTTGGTAATATTACGGATAGTCATACTATTTCCACTTGATATAGAATAAGGTATATTGTCATATTCCTCTTGAGCTTGGCTTAAACCTTGTATAATGCTCTCCGTACCAAAAACCTCCCTAGAGAAAGCCTGAATTTTCTTCTTGACCTTAATATAAATTAGGAATGAAGCAGTACCAATTACTGCTACAACTCCTAAAAAAACATATAAACCCTTCATGTCTACCCCTCCTATTGTGTTTTATAGGTTTTCGGAGGGAATTGTCCCCCTTAACTATCTACTTTTTTTGAAACGAAAACTCCACCAGCTCCAATTTGAGTATCTTGTTTAATACAATCAAGATCACTTAACACCCAATCATGGTCACCTGTAGTTACAATAGTATCACAATATTCACATTTCCCAGCACTGGTTATTTCAATTGGTGCTCCACAATGAGGACATCTACTTGTATTCATATTGCTAGTAGCTGGGTCTGTAATCACTCCAACCTTTCGCATAAAAGTTAAAAGGTATTTAGCTCTATATCTGGTATTTTCATTACCCTTTATAACCTTACGTGTCATTTCATCTATTATGTAATCATTCATTGCTACACTTAAATATACCTGTAAATATTCAAATTGAGCGTCTCTTTCATATTTATGAAGGTAATCTTCATTAATGGATATTCTTTCTACTACATTGATTCTTTTCATTCTTATATATTCTTGCAACTGCTTTTCATGCATTTTAAACAATTCTTCTTTTTCAAAAGGTCTGATCTTTGACCAATCTCTTTCCGTCCAAGCTTCCTGTAGAGTCATAAAGACCTCTTGGGTCCATCCTAGAAATTTTTCAGCTGAGAATAACGGGTCTGTTTCAGTTATTGCTTCTACTATTTCCCGTGTATTATCTCTAACAACTAAATTCTTAGGAGATAAATAAACAATACCATTTCCTGTACCGCTGCCGCCTTTGCCTTTAGTATCAAGCATTCCCTTTTTATTTAATATTACAATGGCTATAACAACACCGGCTAATACAATTATTTCTAATGTCCCTAAGGATGATCCTGAGCTACTTGAATAACTCCTATTGCTCCTGTTACTTCTGTAGTTGTAATCATCATAATCTCTTGTATCTGTCTCAAGCGAAGGATCTACATAATCATTATTATTGCCTACGTCAGCTGCTAAAACTTTGTTATTATCATAAGCCCTATATTCTATATTAAGCTTATTTAGACAAGTTTCCAGTGGTTTGCTAATAAAATTAGCATCTATAAGAATGCCACAAAAAATTATAAGAGCAAGAACCACCTTTGCCATTCTCCTTAATTTTACCATCCCTTATCCTCCCAACATTTTTGCTAAATTGTGCCTAAATAATTATATAATTATTATATCAAAATATAGAAAGAATACCAAGATTTTTTATACTTATCCAAAAAAACCGTAAGAAAGTGTAAATTTCCTACGGTTTTTTATTTGCTTAATATTTAAGTTTCATTAGCCACTATTTATTTTGTAACCTTTTTTAAGGCTTCATCTAAATCAAGGATCAAGTCTTCAACATCTTCTATGCCGATAGACAGTCTTATCATATCAGGGCTTACTCCTGCTTTTAATTGTTCCTCTTCTGATAATTGTCCATGAGTAGTGCTAGCGGGATGAATTACTAAAGATTTTGCGTCTGCTACATTTGCCAGCAGTGAGAATAGCTCTAGATTATTTATAAATTTCTTGCCAGCCTCTAGTCCACCCTTTATTCCAAAAGTAAATATGGAACCAGCGCCTTTTGGAAGATATTTTTCAGCTAATTCTTTATATTGGTTGCCTTCAAGCTCTGGATAATTAACCCAGGCCACAGCAGGATGATCTTTTAAGAATTCCACAATCTTTCTAGTATTAGATACGTGCCTTTCAACTCTTAGAGATAAGGTTTCAAGGCCCTGAAGTAATAGGAAACTGTTAAATGGACTCAAGGCTGACCCTGTATCCCTTAGTAATTGTACTCTTGCCTTAATAATATAAGCTAAGGCACCTAGAGCTTCATAGTATTTAATCCCATTGTAGCTTGGATCTGGCTCTGTGAAACCTGGAAACCTTCCACTTTCAGCCCAGTTAAACTTTCCAGCATCTACAATAACCCCACCTATAGTAGTACCATGACCACCAATAAATTTGGTAGCTGAATGAACAACTATATCCGCTCCAAAATCAATTGGTCTTATTAAATAGGGTGTAGCAAAGGTATTATCTACTATCAATGGAATGCCATTGTCATGTGCAATGCTAGCTACTTTTTCAATGTCTATAAGATTTATTCCTGGATTTCCTATGGTTTCAATATAAAAGGCTTTTGTCTTATCTGTTATAGCATTTCTAAAGTTTTCTGGGTCATCAGGATTAACAAAGATCGTCTTTATCCCTAACTTTGGCAGGGTATTTGAAAACAAGTTGTAAGTTCCACCATAAAGTGTACTAGCTGAAACTATTTCATCGCCAGCTCCTGCTATATTTAGGATTGAGTAAGTTATAGCTGCAGCTCCAGAACTTACAGCCAAGGCTCCTACTCCACCTTCTAAGGCTGCAATCCTTTGTTCCAATACATCAGTGGTTGGATTCATAATTCTTGTATATATATTACCACTTTCTTTTAGGGCAAATAGGTTTGCTGCATGGTCTCCATCTTTAAAGACATATGATGTAGTTTGATAAATAGGTACAGCCCTTGAACCTGTAGCAGGATCAGGCTTTTGCCCTCCATGTACTTGTAATGTGTCAAATTTATAGTTTCTTTCTGTCATTCTAAACACTCCTTTATTATTATTTTTATATTTTTAAATATTATTATTCATATCACTTTTATATGATTTAATTAATAAAACAAAAGTCTCTTTCAATGAAAGAGACTTTATCAACTAGTTTCTCTCATCTCTCAGCTTTCACTGAAGGAATTAGCACCATACATGACAATAATACATGCTGGTTGCTGGGTTTCACAGGACCTTTCCCTCCACCTCTCTTGATAAGAATTGTTATTATCGTAGTATTTCGCTACGTTTTATAAGTAATTTATATAAATATATCATCCTTAGTTTACAATGTCAACCATCTTTTTAAAATTATTTACAGGGGACGGTTCAATACTTTTAAACTTTTTCAAATGTATTGAACCGTCCCTTAGCAGACTTTTTACCTGTTAATATAGTAACAAAATTTAATAAATTAAATAGTTTAATAGTATAGTATTACTTTATGTCTTCAGGTTATTAATGGAAGAAAGGTAGGTTTAAAAATGAATTATGAGGTAACGGATTGCATAGATGCTGGAACAGAATTTTGCCCGTGCCATTTGGCTGAAGTTGGCCAGTGCATATTATGTTCACAACTATCCGGAAAAACCTTTTGCGATTGTATAAATTGGAAGGGTGTCTGTATATATCAAGAATATGTTTGGAATGGAGAGAAAGCAAAAAGTCAAAGAAAAACTTACTTTTGCAAAGTCTTAGAGAAAAAGGTAATAGAAGAAAAACTAATAATCTTCACATTACTTACTACCCATAAAATTGCTCAAGATCTGATTCATCCAGGTAGCTACATTTTTATGAGAAGTACTAAATCAACACAATTTTATGATGCACCTATGTCCATTATGGATGTGAATACAGAAGAAAACTGGATTAAAGTAGCCATGGAGATCAAAGGTATTAAAACCAAAACTATAGCTAGTGTTGAAGAAAATGAAAACATCCTTATAAGAGCTCCCTTTTGGAATGGAATCTTCGGTTTAAGAAATGTGTATACAGCAAGAGATGGAGTTTCCCTAATAGTAGCCAGAGGGATTGGTCAAGCTCCTATGGTTCCAGTGTTAAGAAAGTTATATTCAAATGGTAATAAGCTAATAGTTGTCCTGGATAAGGCCAATTACAAAAATACTTTTGTGGAAGAATACTTAAGTAAATATGATTGCAAAGTTATTAATTGTAATACCCTAGATAAAGGCCAGATAACCGAAGAAGTTAAAGAAATAATAGATAGAGCTATAGAAGAGGAAAAAATTAACCTTGTTCACTGCAATGGAGCAGACATATTAAACTTAAAGATAGTGGAATATGTAAATGATAGAGTAAAAACTTCATGCTGCAATAATGCTAGAATGTGTTGTGGTGAAGGAGTTTGCGGTAGTTGTAGTGCACGATATAAGGGACAGGTGGTAAAACGTCTATGTAAAGTCCAAACTGAGCCCAAAAAATTATTCGAGGGGAGAAGGTTAATATGAAAGTTATTATCATTGGAGGAGGTTGGGCAGGCTGCGCCGCTGCAATAACTGCCAAAAAAGCAGGAGCCGATGTTACACTATTTGAAAAAACAGATATGCTACTTGGACTAGGCAATGTAGGTGGCATTATGAGAAACAACGGAAGATTTACCGCTTCTGAGGAATTAATAGCTATTGGTGCTGGAGATTTAATAAATATCACTGACAAATTGAGCAGGCACAAGAATATTGAATTTCCAGGGCATAAACATGCATGGCTTTATGACGTTAATAAAGTAGAGAGAGCAGTAACAGATCACTTAAAAAGTATTGGCGTAAATATTAGATTAACTTCAAGGGTTGTAGATGTAAAAAAATCCGGAAATAAAATTACAGGTATTTTTTTATCAGATAGTAGCTTTTATGAAGGTGATGTATTTGTAGAAACCACCGGTTCCACTGGGCCTATGGGTAACTGCTTAAGATATGGCAATGGCTGTTCTATGTGTATACTAAGATGTCCAGCTTTCGGTCCTAGAGTCAGCATTAGTGCTAGAGCAGGTATTGATGATTTGCAGGGAGAAAGAGAAGATGATGTCTTCGGTGCTTTCAGTGGTTCATGCAAACTAGCAAAAGATAGCTTATCCAAAGAAATTGTTAAGGAATTAGATGAAAAAGGTGTAGTTGTATTAAAAGTACCTGCTGAAGATATTAATATAGATAAACTAAAATTAAAAGTTTGCCAGCAATATGCACTTAAAGAATTCGCTGAAAATATAGTCTTGTTAGATACTGGACACGCTAAGTTGATGACCTCCTACTATCCTTTAAATAAATTAAGAAAAATTAATGGACTAGAAGATGCAAAATATGTAGATCCCTATGCTGGAGGAAAAGGAAACTCCATCCGTTATCTGTCTGTAGCACCTCGTAGCGATGACATGAAGGTAAAAGGCTTAGACAATATTTTTGTAGGAGGAGAAAAAGCAGGCTTGTTTGTTGGTCATACAGAAGCCATAACTACAGGTTCTCTAGCTGGTCACAATGCAGTCCGATATGCCCTTGGTATGCCTTTGTTAATTCTTCCTAGAACTACAGTCTTAGGAGATCTAATCACCTTTGCAAATTATCAACTGTCTACTAAAGAAGGAAGGAGAAATAGATACACCTTTGCAGGTGCAGAGTATTTCAAGAGAATGGTGGACCGAGGAATGTATACAACAGATATACAATCGGTTAAAGGAAGAATTGAAAAACTTAATTTAACAGATGTAATGAATCAGAAATTAGTCTAATTATTTCAAAAGGAGCCAAGGGCTCCCCTTTAATTTTCATATAGAAATTAAACACTTCATTATAGCTATTTAAAGAATCTGAATAGACCTTTATTTTTTCTAACATCATTATCAGAATAGAGGGGCATAGTGAAGATTAAATTTTTATCTTCATATACATTTAAAGTCCCTACTTTCCCACCAGCATAGATTGGCGTTTCTATTTCTTTCGGTAACTTCACTTTTACATCTAGCTCACTACCCTTTTTCACAGGAATCTTTATAGACTTTTTACTTTTTAAATTTAATTTATCTTTAGAGTGTTCTACAGAAAGAGTTTTCATACTTTCATTTTCTTCTACTATATCTTTTATTTCATAGGTATTTTTTACATAATCATTGATCTTTGCAGTTTCCTTCCACCTACCAGGACAATTTATCACAACTATAATAATATCGTTGCCCTCCATATTTACAGAGCTAACTAAACATTTACCCGCCTGACCTGTATATCCAGTTTTTACTCCGTTAGCTCCTGCTACCTGCCACAATATCTTATTAATATTATGAAAGCCCCTAGTAAAACCTTCACTGCCTGGACCTATATCTTTTGTAGCCACAATTTTATTAAACAAATCATTTTCCTTTGCATGAGCTGTTGCTAAAGCTAAGTCATAGGCAGAACTATAATGTTTTCCACTATCTAATCCATGAGGTGATTCAAAATGGGTGTCTATTAGTCCTATTTGTGTAGCATATTCATTCATTAATCGTACAAATTCCTCAACACTACCAGATATACCTTCTGCTATGGCTATAGCTGCATCATTACCACTTTTCAACATCAATCCATAAATTAATTCCTTGATAGTGATCTCCTCACCTTTTTTATATCCTACCACAGAACCTCTAATACTGGCCGCCCTAGAACTTATTGTTACTTTTTTATTTAAATCACCATACCTTAGGGCCACACTGGCAGTTATGATTTTAGTGGTGCTAGCCATTGCTGTTGTTAGATGTGCATTTTTTTCATATAGAACCCTTTTACTTTTAGCATCTATGGCTACTGCGTTTCTTGCATATACCACAGGAACTTTCCTTTTACCATTAGGTTCCCCTTTAACCTCTTTACCTGGTATCCCTAAAGATAGAATAGAAAAGAAAAGCAACAGTAAACAAATATTTTTTTCCCACTTATGCAAAATATAACACCTCACTTTTAGCCTTTTCTTCATATTACCTATATTAGTTTTTGTAATTTTCACTGAAATAACCTTATGAAATTCTCCTTGAAATTAATTATTAAGGTTTATATGAAATATTTTCGTATTAATGGTTATAATATATAATGTTACTCAACTCTGGAGGAGTGTTTTATGTATTACTGGATTGCTATTATAATAATTATTATTTTATTTTTTCCTTTAAGTATAAAACTATCTGTGATTTATAAAGATGGAAAGCTTCATGTTTATATTTTCAACAAACAACTTAATTATAAAAAGAAGATAACAAAGCATAAGGCTAATCCTAAGACAGCAAAAAATTCTGAGTTCAAATTTATAAATTTTTTGCCTAGTAAGATGCGAAAAATTCTATATAAAATTTCTAACAGAAAACATAAGCTTTCTGCAAGAATAAAATTTGATTTAAATTATGGATTTGAAGATGCTGCCGCCACAGCTATTAGCTATGGCCTTTTTCACGGTGCCAACAGTATCTTATATAACCAATTTTCTTTTTTGCTTAACATTAAAGAATACCACTATAACATTATTCGCCATTATAATGATCCAATGTTTAATTTTAGCTTAAATTGTATAATATCATTCAATTTAGCAAAAATTATATATATGATATTTGTCATCTATGTATTTTAAGGAGGTGAATTCCCATATACTTGGGAATATATTTATGAATAATCATCCTATTGAAGGCTTAATGCAAAGCACCATGGAAAACTTTAAAGATATGATCGATGTAAATACTATTATTGGAGAAGCTATTGAAACCAGCGACGGTACAGTGATTTTGCCTATATCAAAGGTTTCCTTTGGCTTTGCTTCAGGTGGTAGCGAATTCAATCAAAAAAAGGAGTTTGAAAAAACCGATAAATTACCCTTTGGCGGTGCAAGCGGCGCTGGCGTATCTCTGAAACCTGTTGCCTTTCTCGTAATAAAAGGTGATTCAGTAAGGCTTTTATCTGTAGATCATGAAAACACTTGTGACAGAATAATAGATTCTGTTCCTCAAATTATTGATCTACTAAAGGGAACAAATAAAAACAAGAAGGAAGAAAATTCTAATGTAAAAGCAGAGACTTCCGATACAACATCCGATACAATTTAATAGTTTTACCTAAAAAACACTATTATGCCTCTAGCTTACTGTCTCTTAGTTTGTGCTATAGGCAAAACAATAAGCATCTTCTTAACATAGTAAGAAGATGCTTATTGTTAATAGCTCTAATTTAATTCAAAGCCTAACCTGTCAACTAGTCACTATCTGCAGCTGCCTCTTCCTTGATTTCCCCATGATCCTCATCTAAATATTCATCAATTATCCTCTCTATAGACGGTAATTCTTTTATATTCTGAAGGTTAAAATGTTTTAAGAACTCATCAGTAGTAGCAAACAAAACAGGCCTGCCAGGTACATCTAATCGTCCTGCTTCCTTTATAAGATTTTTCTCCAGCAGCCTATTTACAGCACTGTCACTTTTTACCCCTCTTATCTCGTCTATATCCACTCTTGTAATAGGCTGTTTATAGGCTATTATAGCTAAAGTTTCTAATGATGCCTGGGAAAGGGCTTGTCTATGACTGCTTTTTAATATTTTTAACACGTATTCACTATTTTCTGCCTTGGTCACCAATTGATACTCATCGTTCATCTTTACTAGCTTAATTCCTCTATGGCTGTCTTCATAATTAAACATCATCTCTTTTAAAATCTTTTTTGCGTATGGGGAACTACATTCTAAAATTTCTGCAATTTGTTTTAATTTCATAGGCTCTCCACTAACAAAAAGAAGGGATTCTATAATGGAAAAGTATTTTTCCTTATTTGAAGTTTCTTTCATCTCTGTCTGAAGAATTTCATCTTTCCTCATTAGTTTCCACCCTTTCAATATAAATTTCTCTGAAGTTTGATTCCTGGTAAACCTTAACATTTTTTATTCGAATTAGTTCCAGCAAGGCCAAAAAAGAAACTACTACTTCCATCTTACTTTCACAAACCTGTATTAGTTCCGTAAACCTATACTTGTTTCCTCTTTGAATTTTCGTAATTAATTCAACCATTTTATCTTCAATTTTAAATTTATCTACAGGTATATGGCTAGGTAAAGTATTGTTTTCATTCTTTTTGTTTCTATATCTATTTATCAACTCATTATATAGATTATATAAATCTAACATTGTTATATTCTTGAAAATATCTTCATTATCACTGTTTTGAGGCTTGTCGTCAATTATTTCTGGCTTTTTGCTAAATAAGAAACCAGTATCTCCCATTCTATCTTTAAAGAAGGCTGCTACTGCCTTAAACCTTTTATATTCTAATAGTTTCTCCACTAGCAGCACTCTTGGGTCTCCCTCTTCCTCATTTTTTTCGTTAGTTTTAGGTAACAGCATTTTAGATTTTATTTCTAATAATGTTGATGCCATAACTATAAATTCAGAAGTTATTTCTAGATCTATTTCTTTCATTTGGTTCAAGTAATTCAAATATTCATTGGTTATATGGTAAATCTTTATATCATAAATATCCATTTCATTCTTCTTTATAAGGTGAAGAAGTAAATCGAAAGGGCCTTCAAAATTTAAATCAGAAATTTTTATATTAAAGTCCACTGTGCTGCCACCCCCTTTCATATTGTATCAAAAAACATAAAATTTATTCAATCACATAAATAATATATCATTAAAACCATATAATTACTACACTTAAACAAGAAAGCAAAAACTTGGCCTTATAAGGTACCTTTTTATATTATCACTTTTTAGGTACTTTACAAAGCTAAAGTTTTTGCTTTTTCCTCTCCCTTTTACAGGATTTTTTTATATGGAATGTTTGAATAAGTTTTTAAAATTAAATTTTAGACTATCAAAGAAGCCTGAAGACCTTTTAGCATCCCTATCGCAATAGACCTTTATCTTTGCAATAACTTCTCCATTATTAGAGTATTCACAATAGCCTACGAGTTCTCCCTTTTTATATTCTTTTTTATTTTGATCAATTATTACTTTTTTCGTAATTTTGCAAGGGCTACCTTTTTCAACACTTATAGATAAATCCTCTGAGGCCTTAGCTATAAAGAACTTATCTCCACTTTTATTTAGTACAACTTTTTCTAGTTCATCATCTTTCTTTACTATCTGCTTACTTTCAAACTTTGAGAAACCATAGTTAAGCAACATGCTTGCATCTCTATTTCGTATTTTATAGGTAGGTGCACCCATTATTATTGATAGCATCCTAACTCCATCTCTGCTGGCTGTAGCTGAAATACAATACTTTGCCTCATTGGTAAATCCGGTTTTTAAGCCATCACAGCCTTTAAAGAACCTAACTAGCTTATTATGGTTAACTAGCTCTATGGGGGTCCTTCTGCCTTCACTTATTGTTTCCATGTAGGTTCCTGTGTATTTTAATATAGTGGGATGTTTTAGCAATTCTCTAGACATTAAAGATATATCGTATGCGGAGGTATAGTGATTATCTTCCGGCAGACCGGTACAATTTTTAAAGGATGTATCCTTCATACCAAGAGCCTGTGCCCTTTGGTTCATCATATTCACAAAAGCTTCTTCGCTTCCACCTAGGTACTCTGCCATTGCCACTGCTGCATCATTACCTGAAGCAATTCCTATCCCTTTCAACAAGTCTTCCACTGTCCTTATTTCCCCTGTATCAAGGAGCATTGTGCTTCCACCCATTTTTTTTGCGTTCTCACTAACTGTAACCTTATCTGTCATCTTTATTTTCCCACTATCAATAGCTTCCATAGCTAACAACATAGTCATTATTTTAGTAACGGAAGCTGGGGCAAATTTTTCATGAGAATTATATTCATATAAAATCTTACCAGTACTTGGTTCTACTAATAGTGCGGATTTTGCTTCTACCTTTATTCCGTCCCCTTCCGCTTTTGCCCTTATGTTAAAAGAACTTACAAATAAAGCAACTAATAAGGTGAACAAAACAGTGTTAATAATTCTTTTCTTCATTTCTAATCCTCCTCTCACATTTATTTTTTCCAATTAGTCTTATATTATCACAAAAAATAATAAAAGCAGCAAAGCTGCTTTTATGCTCTAGGATGAGTATTTTTATAAACTTCCATTAACCTTCTTTTTTCAATTACATCTACATACATTTGAACTGCTGAGATATCCTTATAGCCTAATAGTTCCTTTAAGGATCTCATATCTGCACCATTTTCTATTAAATGAACTGCTATGGAATGTCTTAAAGTATACAAATTTATTTCCTTATCAATATTAGCCTTATTACCATAATCCTTAATAATCTTCCAAAATCCTTGCCTTGTCATCCTTCCGCCTCTGTTATTTAAGAAAAGATAATCCAGGCCATACACATTGAGCTCTTCTCTAACCTTAAGGTACTTGTCCATACACTCAACACAATACTTGCCTAGTGGAATAATTCTTTCCATTCCTTTTGTACCTCTACACTTCAAATATTTAAATCTTAGATCTATATCTTCTTCTGTAAGATTCAGCATTTCGGTTACTTTTATTCCTGTAGCGTACATCATCTCCAACATGGCTTTGTCTCTTATACCCTTAATTGAATTAGAATCTGGTATGGATAATAATTTATTAACTTCCTCTATTGTTAATATTTCTGGTGTATTTCTTTTATATTTAGGTATTTCATAATCTATGACAGAAGTACTATCGATGTAGCCACTTTTAACCAAGTATTTATAAAAATTTCTTAGACATATTACATTTCTAGCGATGGAAGATTGTTTCCTCCCTTTCTTGCTTAAGTTATCTATATAGGTCATAATAGTTATTTTATTTACTTCATCAAAGGACAAATTGTTATATTGCAGGAATTTATTAAATCTATTTATGTCCCGCTTATAAGCGTCAATAGTATTTGAACTTAAGTTTTTATCTTCACTTATGTATGTCAAATATTTATTAATGAGCTCATTCATAAATACACCTACCAACTTATTCTATAGTATCTTACTTTATTATATAGAATTATTTTATTGTTCTCAATACTAATAAGTTATGTAACTTCTAAAGGCATTGTAATAATATTGAAATATATTAATATTATTATGTATATCAATAACAAAAATACTATTCTTATAAATAACCTTTCTTTTATAAAAGTAAAATAATAGGTAATCAAAAAACATAGGTAATAAATAACCTAACACTATCAAAACAAGCAAGCATTTAATATAGGTTATTATGAAGCCAACTATATCTTTTTTTATCATTAGGCATATACACTCCCTGATAATATTGCTAAGCTTTGCAAGGCTTTAGGCGTTATATAGGCTTCGTAAATAAAACCTAAAATCATTATAAGGGTTATAATTAAAAAGGTTATAGAATATTCAACAAAATAGCTTTTATTATAATTAACTTGCTTATTGACCTTATCTTTCAATTTAAAGAGGGAAAGCCTCATGGCCAGCACTGAGGAAACTATAATACAAGGTATATAAATTATATTCTGCGGAAGTACTCCCAACAGTGTAAACCATATTCCTTTATAGCTCAATCCATAAAATACGGTAGAAAGAGAAAATCCTAGAGAAAATCCTTTTATAATATCAATAATTAGTATGGCAGGAATTCCTATAATAGTAAGTCCTAAAATCCATAAACAAATTATAATTGGCAAATTACTTTTTATACTTTCAATTAAAATAGCCTTGTTATTTACTTCAATTGAACCTAAATTGTTGGTGAAACTTAAAAAATAGTTGATTAAGTCTTGTCTTTCCATGTCCCCCATGTATTTAACGGTGTAAATCCCTAAAACAGTCCCTGTAAAGAGACAAACCAGTGTAATTACATACAGCCACATACTTTCTTGAAAATGTCTTGACACATTATTCTTTGCTTTTATTTTTCTCATTACTTTTTCCTCCTTAAGGTGTACCTTTTTATACAGTAAGTGAATTTATTATATAAATCTCACTTAATAATTATGACACCTTAGAGGATTATATTCCTAGGATAATTAGAAGTTAAGAAAATAGTGTAACAGAGCCGCTAAAGTCTTTCCGTCAATAATTTCTCCCTTTTTGATTTTATTTTTTACCTCTTCTAATGAAAACTCTTTCAAGTTAATAAATTCGTCCTCATCTCCCCCGCGACTACCTTTAATAAGATTTTCTGCCTTATAAAGATAAATATATTCATCGCAGAATCCAGGGCTACTTACTATTTTGCCTAAGTAAGTAAAGTTTTCAGACTTATATCCTGTTTCCTCCTCTAGTTCTCTCATACCACATTCCTTTGGATCTTCACCCTTTTCTAATTTCCCTGCCGGTAACTCTATCAAATGCTTATCTAGGGGCTTTCTGTACTGTTCCACAAATAAGATCTTGTTTGAATCTGTAAAGGCCAGTACAGCAACGCCTCCTGGATGTCTTACTATTTCTCTTTTGGCCACATTACCATTAAACACCTCTACATCTTGCACAACTACATCTATTACCCTACCTTTAAATATAACTTCTTCTTTAATAGTTTTTTCAGAATAATCCATCTTGCTGCCTCCTTATTAAAGCTTATTAAATCTGAAACCTTATCTACCGTTTTTTAAAAAATTAGCTAGTGGTGTGTATAATCTCAAATATAATTTAAAAGAGGCATCTTTTAAAAGTAACGCCTCTTAAAAATCTAAAAAAGTATTAACTTACCTTATTTTTCAGTCTCAGTTTATCTGCTACCATAGCTATAAACTCTGAATTGGTTGGCTTGCCCTTATCGTTATGGATGGTGTAACCAAATAACTTATTAATAGTCTCAACCTGACCTCTTCCCCAGGCCACTTCAATAGCGTGACGAATAGCTCTTTCTACTCTGCTGGCAGTTGTATTATACTTTCTAGCAATAGAAGGATATAACTCCTTTGTTACTGCTGATAAAAGCTCCATATCATTTACTACCATGGTTATAGCTTCTCTTAAATACATATATCCTTTAATATGTGCAGGAACTCCAATTTCATGTATGATATTTGTAATCTCTGTTTCTAAGTCCATAGGTTCCTTTTGAGAAACTTTAACTTCTGCAGGCTCATCTACTACAACAGTCCTCTTTAATTCATCACTAGAAATGGTATTATTGAATAGTTGCCTAATTCTCTTTGTGAACACATCCATATCAAAAGGCTTAATTACATAATAATCTGCTCCAAGAGTTATAGCTCTTTGAGTTATTTTGTCTTGTCCAACTGCAGACAATACAATAATTCTTGGTTTTGGATCTAAATCCATAGCATTTAATCTTTCCAATACACCAAGTCCATCTAAATGAGGCATAATTATATCTAGTACAATTAAATCTGGTTTATGCTCAGAAATTAGTTTTATGGCCTCAATTCCATCTTTTGCAATACCTGTAACAATGATATCTCTCTGATTAGCTAAGTAATCATTTAAAATGTTACAAAATTCCTTATTATCATCGGCGATAAGCACTGATATTTTAGCTTCTTCCATTTTTATTCTCCTTTCAATATTTGATTCCATATCTTAACAAATTATTAATTCGACAAAGTTAAAAAAAATCCTTCTAGTTAATGAAAAAAAGTGTGTAAATTTTATCCAAATTTTTATTTTTGCATTTTTTTATGAAAAAGCCGTCTTTTTCAAGACAGCCTTCACAGTTATTTTAATATTTTGGAATCTTTTAACATCCATTCGATATAAATGCCATATCCTGTATCCGGCTTATTTATCAAGACATGAGTTACAGCACCAACTATTTTGTTATTTTGTATAATAGGACTTCCGCTCATTCCCTGAACTATACCACCGGTCTTTTCCAAAAGTTTTGAATCAGTTACTTTTATAATCATGCTTTTAGGTCCAGGTTTATCTTGACTTAATAGTTTTTCTATTTTAATATCATAGTATTTTGGTCCACTTTCATCAAGGGTTGTAATAATTTTAGCATCTCCTTCTTTTATTTCATCTCTTAAGGCTATTTTCATTGGCTTTACCTTATGATTCTTCAGAATACTTTTATCTGCTTTTCCAAATATACCGCATTCTGTATTGTCAGTTACCTTACCAATGATTTTATCTTCATTGACAAATATTCCTTTTAATTCACCTGGAGTTCCTCTACTACCCTTTCTAATATTTATTATAGAAGAAGAGATTAGTTCACCTTTATCTATACTTAGTATAGTACCAGTATCTACATCCGTTATTGGATGACCTAGTGCTGCAAAATTACCGCTTTTACTATCATAAAATGTTAAGGTACCAACACCAGCAGTAGAGTCTCGAACCCATAAACCTACCTTATACTTGTTTTCCTTAGAAGCCCTTACTGGTTTAACTAGCTTTTTTAAAGTCTGTCCTTTTCTCTCTAATTCTATTTTTATTTCTCTTCCTCCACATTCATTAATAGTTTCTGATAACATTTCTGCACTTTTAATAGCTTTTCCATCTACAGTTAAAATACTATCTCCTACCATTATACCACTTTGTGCTGCAGGACTCGATATCTTTTTTCCATTTACCTCAATATCACTTAGAGCTACTACTAAAACACCTTTTGTATTTAACTTTACTCCAATACTTGTGCCACCTGGGTATAAGCTAATATCCGGAACTCTTTTTACATTAACAGACTTAACCGGAAACAAGCCTAGAAACTTTACATTCATTTTGCATTCATTTTTTATTTGCTTTTCACTGCCTATAGAAGCAGTAGGAACATTCTGTTCCTCGTATATCCGAAAGACATAGTTAGATTTCACATCTTCCTTCATACGAATAAACATGGTATCAGGAATTTCTTTTATGGAAAAAAATAATGCTAAAATTAGAAATATAAGAGGAGTTAAAATATACATTATTTTATTAAGTTTTTTTCTACCCATTATTTTAACCTCCTTTTTCGTTAAACTATTAATATAAACAAGCTATACTTTTATTTATTATCTTGTCATTCCTTTTCATAGTCTTTGCTTTTAAGTTTCCCGATTTAGAAATTAGTTATGCTATAATATCTCTTCATTGAAATCCAAAACTTTAATTTGAATGTACAAATATGTTTTAACATTTATCTCAATTTATTCATAAAAAAAAAACAAAAAAAGAATAAAACCATAGAAAAAACAGCTATGATTTTATTCTTTCAAATATCTATTAAATTATGTATATATTTAATTAGTTATACAAGACTTTCTTGCTTTTTATATTAAACTGCAGAATTCTCTAGTCTTACTGAACTGGAAATAACTTTTTTTAAACCATTTGCCATCTCAACAAGTTGCTTAGAGTTGTTAATAGTTATTTCTGTTACTTCTATGCCACCAATCATACGGCTAATTTCCTCAATCTTTTCTTCCAAGGTGAGTTTCTTCACGTTAGTATAGGTTTTATTGTCAATAACTTCTTTATAAACTCTATAATGAACGTCTGACATGGTAGCAATCTGTGGCAAATGGGAGATGCAGAAAACTTGATGCTTACAGGAGATTAAATACATCTTTTCAGCTACCTTTTGAGCTATGGCACCACTAATACCTGTATCGATTTCATCGAATATTACTGTAGGTATCATGTCTCTATCAATAAATACTGTTTTTAAAGACAGCATTATCCTGGATAATTCTCCGCCAGAAGCAATTTTATCAAGGGGCTTTAACGGTTCACCAGGATTAGTTGATATCATAAACTGAACCTTGTCAAAACCATTGTTCCTTAGCTGAGACTTCTTGTCCACTTGAACCTTAAAGGTACTTTTGCCCATTCCTATATCCGTTAATTGTTCTTTGATTTTACTTTCTAGGATTAAGGCATTTTCCTGTCTTATATGGTGTATTTCCTCTGCTACTTCCCTGCATTTAGCTTCTACTTCCCCTCTTTCTTTATTTAACTTATTTATGATTTGGTCTTTATTTATTATATCTTCATATTGCTCCTGCAATTTGTTTTTATAGTCTAAAATACTTTCTATTGTTTCGCCATACTTTTTCTTCATTCTTCCTATTTCATAGATCCTGCTATTTAAGTCAGCTAGTTCATCTGCATCATAGTAATAAGTATCTTTAATAGATCTTAATTCATCAATATTTTGTTCTATAATGAAAAATCCTTCTTCTAAGCTGTCTCCAATTTCTTTAGCTACATTTACTTTATCTTCAATGCTTCTTATATCTTTAATTACAGTATCCAGCATATCGTATACAGATGGATTCGATCCTATGCCGTTATACAACATTTCATAACTCTTGTTTAAAACACTACTGATCTTCTCAGCATTAGTTAGCACTAAGGCTCTTTCTTCTAACTCCTTATCTTCTCCAACCTTCAATTTAGCCTTTTCAATTTCCTCTATTTGAAATTGAATATAGCTAGCCATCTTTTCACTTTGCTCCGAATTACCTTTCAGCTTTTCAATTTTAGAATCAATTTCATTGAGCTTATTGAAATGTTTTCTATACTCATTAAATACTTCCGTAATCTTGTCTCCACAATAACCATCTAAATAATATATGTGAGTGTTAGAACTTAACAAATTTACATTTTCATGTTGTCCATGTATATCGATTAAAGTTGCTGCTATAGTTCTTAAAGCAGTTAAGATAATAGACTTTCCATTTACTTTTATAACGCTTCGTCCTGAACTAAAGCTTTCCCTGCTTATAATCACAAGGTCATCGTAATCGATATCCATTTCATCAAGTATAGCTTTTGTGTTATCTGTGTCAATACTAAATACTGCCTCTACATAAGTACTTTTCTCACCTGTCCTAATCAGATCTTTATTAAACTTGCTTCCTAAAACATAATTGATAGCATCTATTAAAATAGATTTACCAGCACCGGTTTCACCGGTGAGTATATTAAATCCAGATTCAAAATTTAAAGAAAGCTCTTCAATTAAGGCGAATCTCTTAATATTGATTTGTAGAAGCATCTAATAACCTCCCCAATGTAACAGTGTATTTACACTTTTATCTTTAATGTTTTCTTAGTTAATTATTATTTAGCAATTTTTTTATCTTTTTAACCAGTTCTTGAGCCTTGGCTACACTGCGAACAAGAATAAAAATTGTATTGTCTCCAGCTATAGTCCCTGCAATTTCTTCAAAGCTTAGAGAATCAATAGCTTCAGCCGCCGCTGATGCAGATCCGGTGATAGTTTTTATAACAACCATATTCTCAACGTTTTCAACATATAGAACAGTCTGAGAAAATATATTTACTAATTTGTTTGATAAGAAATTTTGCTCCGGTGTGGTAGTCACATACTTATATTTGCCACTATTAGACAAAACCTTTATTAGTTTCAATTCTTTAATATCTCTTGACACAGTAGCTTGTGTTACATCCATTCCACATCTTTTTAGCTCATCTGATAATTCTTCTTGGGTTTCTATTTCCATAGAATTTATTATTTCAATTATTTTTGCATGTCGTAAAACCTTCATTATTTACTCTCCCTCACAACTTATTTCTCATGTTCTCCAAATTATTTTATCTCTTAATACACTAAAATAGTCATAATCATTTAATCGTACTAACTTACATTTATAATCTGATTGAGTAATTTTAATACATACGTTCTCATGTACTTCTAAATATTCTTGCCCATCTATGGTTAAAAAAGCCCTTTCCCTCCAATCCTTAATTCTAACTTCAATTATAGATTTAGGATCTAATATTATAGGCCTTAACCCCGGCGATTGAGGACATATCGGAGCGATTTCTATAAGATTTAATGTAGGATATATTATTGGTCCCCCTGAGGATAGGGCATAGGCGGTAGAACCGGTAGGCGTTGATACTATTACACCATCTGCACTAAATTCTGCAAATAGTTTATCATCCACCTTAATTTCGTACTTCATCATTCTTGATAAGGCACCTTTAGCAAGAACAATATCATTAAGAGAGGGGCATATTAAGGTCCTATCACCATCTATAACTTCACAATTTAGCAACATTCTCTCTTCTACCTTAAAATTTCTATGTTTTATTTCAATCAAAGCTCTCTCTAACTCATCTTTCTCCACACTTGCTAAAAAACCCAAATTACCTATATTGACTCCAAATATTGGTATATTATAATTGTATAGTATTCTTCCCATTCTTATAATTGTTCCATCTCCACCAAGAGTAATCATCATTTCAATTTTATTTAAAAGGTCTTTGTTCATTCCCTGGGCATCTTGAACAACTAATATTTCACTATGTTGAAATACCTTAGCTATACAATCTTCTACTTCCTTTAAAATTATTCCATCAATATCCTTAGAACTGTTTATGTTTAATCCTATATACTTCATTATACCTCCCAGTATTCGTCCTCATAAACTTTTCTTTGCCAAAAAACTTAATCTAAATTGCTATGGGACCCTTCAACAATTTCATCAATAAGCTTCTCATTAAAAGTTACATCTTCAGCAGCACCTTTTTTCAAATGGAGCAAATACTCTATGTTCCCTTCAGGACCTTTTATTGGAGAATAATCTAAGCCCTTTACATAGAAGCCCTCTTTTATAGCAAAACTTACCACATTTTCTATTACTTCTTTATGGGTGCTTTTTTCTCTTACAACGCCTTTTTTCCCAACCTTATCTCTACCGGCTTCGAACTGAGGTTTTATAAGAGCAACGATTTCACCTGCTTCCAGTAACAGATCTTTTACAACTGGTAAGACCTTACTTAAGGATATAAAAGAAACATCAATGGAAGCAAAATCGCATAATTCCTGTAAATCTTCTGCTTTTACATACCTTATATTAGTCCTTTCCATAGAAACTACTCTAGGATCTATTCTTAGTTTCCATGCAAATTGTCCGTATCCTACATCTACAGCATATACTTTTTTTGCTCCATTCTGAAGCATACAGTCAGTAAAGCCTCCTGTAGATGCACCTATGTCCATGCAAACTTTACCTTCTAATTGAATGTTAAAGGATTTAATTGCCTTTTCTAGTTTATATCCACCACGGCTAACATAGGGCATAGTATTTCCCCTAAATTCTATAGGATCTTCTGTTTTTACAATATGTCCACATTTAGTAATCTTCATACCCTTAACATAAATTTCACCTGCCATTATAGCAGCCCTAGCTTTTTCCCTAGACTGGAAAATACCTTTTTCAACAAGTAATATATCTAATCTCTCTTTAGTATTGCTCATCATTAACTCCTTTATCAAATCTGGTCATTATATTCTTTGCAATTCCCTCTGGATCTAAACCAAACAATGAATACAATATTTCAGGACTCCCTTGTTCAACAAATTCATCCTTATAGCCTAAATTTAAAACTTCAGTTTTTTTATTTTTATTACTTATATAACTTAATACCAAAGAGCCAAAACCTCCATTGATAACATTATCTTCCACAGTAACAATTTTGCAAGCTTTTTCACATAAATCATCTATTAAACTATAGTCTAAAGGTTTTACACAGTAAGCATTTATGACAGAAACTGCTATACCCTTCTCCTCAAGTATTTTAGCAGCCAAGATTGCATGGCCAACCATCTTACCTACCGCTAATATTGCTATGTCTCCTCCACTTTTCAGCACTTCCCATTGACCCAGCTCTATTTTTCCCACTGGCTCTAAGTCTAGTTCTTTTACATCTCCACCTCTTGGATACCTAATAGCTACTGGACCTGAATACTCTACAGCCCACCTTAACATAACCCTAAGCTCCTCTGTACACTTAGGTGCTAATATAGTCAAATTAGGTATATGGGACAAATATGATAAATCAAATATACCCTGATGAGTTTCGCCATCTTCTCCTACAATTCCAGCTCTGTCAATGGCTAATACCACCGGTAATTTGCCTATACAAACATCATGAACAATTTGGTCATAGGCTCTCTGTAAAAAAGTTGAGTACACCGCAAATACGGGTTTAGCACCATCCCTAGCCATACCTGCTGCCAAAGTTACCGCATGCTGTTCAGCTATACCTACATCGAAAAATCTATCCTGAAACTTCTTTGAAAATTCTACTAAACCTGTACCATCCTTCATTGCCGCAGTAAGAGCTATTACTTTCCTGTTTTTTTCTGCAATCTTTACAAGCTCATCACCAAAAACCTTAGAGTAGGTACTACCACTAGTAAAACAAATCTCCCCACTATCACAATCAAAGGGACCTACACCATGAAACTTGTTAGGATTTTTTTCAGCAAAATCATATCCTTTTCCTTTTTGAGTGATAGTATGGATTATAACTGGTCCATCGGTATTTTTTGCTAAAGCTAGTACCTTACTTACTTCTTTAATATTATGTCCATCTATTGGACCTAAATAGGTTAAACCCATCTCCTCAAAAAGCATTCCAGGCACTATAAACTGCTTTATACTATCTTTAATCTTATTAATACCATTCACTACACCTTTACCTAGGCTACTTTTTAACAAGGTAGAGTTAAACTCATTCTTTAATCGAGTATAACTTGGTCCTACTCTTAATTGACTGAGGTAGGTAGATATTCCCCCTACATTATTAGCGATGGACATCTGATTATCATTCAATACGATAATTATTTTAGTTTTCCTATCACCTACATCATTAAGAGCTTCCATAGCCATGCCACCAGTTAAGGCTCCATCTCCTATAACTGACACAATACAGTAATCTGCTTTTTTCAAATCTCTAACTCTAGCCATACCTAAAGCTGCAGAAATTGATGTACTGCTATGTCCAGTTATAAACATATCATAAGTACTCTCCTCTGGCTTAGGAAAGCCACTTAACCCACCATATTGCCTTAGTGTATCAAAAGCTTCCATGCGACCAGTTAAAACTTTATGCACATAGGATTGATGTCCTACATCCCATATCAGTCTATCTTTTTTAAAATCGAAAACATTATATAAACTTATTGTTAATTCCACTACTCCAAGATTTGAAGCTAAGTGTCCCCCAGTCTTTGATACCTTATCTATCAAAAAAGACCTAATTTCCTCGCTTAGTATTTCTAGTTCTGCCAAAGTCATTTTTTGAATTGCAGTAGGCTCATCAAACCTTCCAAGTACTTTATACATTTCCAAATCTTCCTTCTCGTTTTTTAAATTAGAAACTCATTCTTGCAAACCTTAATAATAGTTTTAGTATTCTCTATTCAAAAGAAAATTAGTTAGCTTTTTTAATTCTACAGTATTTAAATTCAATTTATCTAATAAACTAATACATTCAGAAGTTAAATCACTACAAATTTTCTTGCACTTTTCTAAGCCATATTCAGTAACATATGTGGTTTTATTATTTTCTAAATCACTATTTATCCTTTTACCTAAAACATTAGCTTCTCCAATAACATCTAAAATATCATCCTTAACTTGAAAAGCCAAACCTAGCTTTTCACCATAATTAGTCAAAACTTCCACTTCATTTTCATCAGCACCACCCATAATGGCTCCTGCCTGGATTGCAGCCTTTATTAAGGCCCCTGTCTTGTTTTTATGTATATAATTTAGTTGATCAAAGTCTATCTTCTTATTCTCACTTAATATATCAACAATTTGACCGCCTATCATCCCTTCAGGACCACTGGCTTCAAGAATGATATCCGCCGCCCTTAGTGCTCTTTCTCCATTTTTTACAGCGTACTTTACCAGTATGCTTGCAGCCTCATTTAATAAAGCATCACCAGCTAAAATAGCTATTCCTTCCCCATAAACCTTATGACAAGTGGGCTTTCCTCTTCTTAAATCATCATTATCCATACTAGGCAGATCATCATGTATTAGAGAATAAGTATGAATCATTTCTATAGCCGCCGCCATTTCAATTACATCTTTATGGTTTTCTTTATACAAACCATAAGTAAGCATTAAAAGAATTGGTCTAATTCTTTTTCCTCCTACAGATAAACTGTAAGTCATGGCCTCATAAATTAATGAATTGTAATTATTTTTATCTATATAATAATCTTTTAACCATTGGCTGATATCATTTTTTAAATCTTCTAGTATCATACTTTCTCCTCACTAACAAAATCTATTTCTTCTCCATTACTTAAAAGCTTTATTTTGCCTTCTGCTTCATTTAATATTTTATATAGGCTATTACAAGCTTTCATACCTTCTTCATAATATTTAATAGATTCATCTAAAGATAAATCTCCAGTTTCCATTTTAGCTATAATACCTTCCAGTTTCAATAATAAATCTTCATAACTTTCTTTTTTCTTCACCATACTATTCTCCTTCAAAGCTAACCTTTGCTTCTATTTTGCCATCCTTTAAAAGGATATTCAACTTTTCTTGCTTTTTTAATACCTCTATAGTGCTTATAACATTATTTTCCTTATCCTGTATTACAGAATAACCTTTATTTAATATATTTAATGGATTGTAGGCAGCTAATAATGCATAATTTTTCTTAAGCTGCTCCTTTTTAACTTCTAAATTTAATTTCATATGATGACATAAACTGTTCCTTAAGTTGTCTATGTGATTATAGGAATTTACTATTTCATTGATAGGACTATTTAACTTTAGCCTACTTCTTAATCTTTCTAACCCATTGCTTTTACTATTAATTGTATTATATATATTGTTATTGAGCAATGTTCTTAGTACTCCAATTCTTTCTTCCATTTCCACAAAGGAAGGTACTGCGATTTCAGCAGCAGCAGAAGGTGTTGGAGCTCTTCGGTCACTTACAAAATCGATAATTGTAAAATCTGTTTCATGACCTACTCCTGAAATTATAGGCTTCTTTGAATTGTATACGGCGTAGGCTAACTCTTCGTCATTGAAAGACCATAATTCCTCTATGGAACCACCGCCTCTGGCAATAATTATAGTATCAACATTCTCAAGAGTATTTAAATACTCTATACCCTCTATTATCTCTTGGCTAGCAGCTTTACCTTGCACAAGAGCAGGATATATTAATATATCGCAATTTTTATTTCTTCTTTTAGCCACATTAATTATATCTCTAATTGCTGCTCCAGTTGGCGAAGTAATTACAGCTATTCTTCTAGGAAAAGCAGGTATAGCCTTCTTTCTGCCCTCGTCAAACAAACCTTCTTTTTCCAACTTTTCTTTCAGTTTCAAGAAGGCTACATATAGATCCCCTACACCTATTCTCTCCATTTTATTGCAGTAAAGTTGATAGTTTCCCTCCTTAAGATATAGGGATACCCTCCCTGTAACTTCAACATCCATACCATTCTCAGGTATAAACTTTAAGTTTTCTGCATCACTTCTAAACATTACTCCATTAATTTTTCCAAATTCATCTTTTAAACTAAAGTAAATGTGGCCACTATTATGTATCTTTAAATTTGAAATTTCCCCTTTTACATGAACATTGTTTAGTATGTAATCATTATCCATGACCTTTTTTATATAATTATTAAGAGCGCTAACAGTCAGTGTTTTAATATACATTTTTTTCATAAGCCTCACATACATTTTTTATAAGCATAGTAGTGGTCAATGCTCCCACACCACCGGGGACTGGTGTTACAAAGGCAGCTTTATTAATAACCTTGTCATATTGTACATCTCCAGTAATTTTCCCATTTACTGATGTTGTTCCAACATCTATTACTATAGCCCCTTCTTTTACGAATTCCTCATTAATCATTAAGGGCCTACCTATGGCTGAAATCAATATATCTGCTTCACTACATATTCCCTTCAAATTCTCAGTTTTCGAATGACATATGGTAACAGTACAATTTTCATTTAGCAACAACTGAGAAACTGGTTTTCCAACTATGTTACTTCTTCCTATAACTACAGCCCTTTTTCCTGGAAGCTTTACTCCAGTACTCTTAATTAAATTTAATACGCTCAATGGTGTACAAGGTACGAAACTAGACTCTCCCTTGTAAAATTTACCATTATTTACATCTGTTAAGCAATCTATATCTTTTTCATAGGATATTAGTGAAGTTACTTTTTTTTCATCAATGTGCTTAGGCAAAGGCAGAAAAAGCATAATACCATCAACCTTGTCATCATGGTTAAGCTTAGCAATCAGTTTACAAAGCTCCTCTTCCTTTATGCTATCCTTTTCTAAATATTCATCTATAGCAACACCTAGCTGTGAACATAATTTTTTCACATTGTTTAAATAATAATGGGATCCTCCATCTTCACCGACTATAATGGCCGCAATACAAGGTAGCCTCTTCCCTTCTTTTAAAAGAGAATCTGTAAAATCTTTAATATTCTCCTTATATGTAGCCGCTAAAGCTTTCCCATCAATTCTTACCCCCACAAAAACACCTCCTAAAAATCAACTTGACTTTTTGCTATTCTATCCAAAACTCCATTTATAAAGGCTACAGATTTATCCTCCGAGTATTTTTTCGCTATCTCTATAGCCTCATTAATAAATACTGCTGCTGAAGTTTCCTTATCCTTTAATATTTCATAAACGCTACACCTCAATAAGGCCAAATTAATTTTCGATATTCTGTTCACCTTCCAGTTTATCAAATGTTTTTCAATTATCTCGTCTATCCTATTAATATTATTACTTACTCCTTCAACTATAGACTTAACATATTCCATATCAACTTCCTCTAGGTCGCCTTCATATTGGTCAAAATAATTTTCTATAGCTTCTTGAGAAGCATATTTATTAATAGATATTTGATATATCAATTTTACAGCTTCTTCTCTTGATAATCTTCTATTCACAATTTCATCCTCCAAAATTTTTAATCTTATTCTATTATCAACTATTATTTTAAAAAAATATACACTATTTTTTTAAAATAATAAATAATTATAAAAAAACATAGAAAAACCCTCTGAATTAAAACAGAGGGTATCCCTTTATTCTTCCATTAGATCTTTACCGCTCTCAATTTTTGGAACGATAACATTTTGCACAAATATGTTCACTGCAGACACCTTTAGTCCTGTCATTGTCTCTACTGCCTTTTTTACATTGTCTTGAACAACTTTTGCAATTTCAGGTATCTTTACTCCATACTCTACTCCCACAACTATGTCTATGGAAGCACTATCTTCTCCTACAGTTACCTTAATACCTTTTGAAGGATTCTTTTTTCCGCCTAAAATTTGTGTTATTCCTCCAGCTAAACCAGTACTCATACCAGTTATACCCTTTACCTCTGCTGCAGCCAAACCTGCAATAACGCTTACTACGTCGTCAGATATTTTTACGATTCCCATATTCACTGAAGTGTTTATATTCTCATCCATAATTGCTCCTCCTTAACTTGCACTAGGCAATATTCAATCTTATGTATATTATATCAAAGGCAATAATATTTTACAAATATTATTGTCGTAATTCAACTTCAACATCACTTACTTTTGCTACACTTTGTACTATATCCCTTATAACCTTACCATCAGTTTCTGATAACTCTTCCTTATCAGTCTTAAGAATAACTCTTGCTTTAGTATAATCATTTTCTAAATAACATATTACATCGTCATATCCTCTTCCTTTGAGATGCTGTGCTATCTTTTTCTCATGGTCTTGAGCCACTACCATTTTAGAATATTTCTCTGTTGCAACAGCCTTTTGCTCTTCTGACAAACCTTCATCGTCAACTACAGATCTTAAATTAGCTAGTGATTGCTGATCTGTTTGCTCTTTCTGTGTGTGTGCAGTAGCAAAAAAGCTACTAGAACTTGTTTCGCTTGTTTCATTTGTTTTGGTGTTTTCATTACCAAAAGTAAGAACACCACCTTCCTCATTAAAACCACTTTCTGCCACCTCTAATGGGCCATTAACTTTTGCTGCCAATATTCCTGCACATACAATTAGTGCTAGAAGTGTAACAATTATACCAGCTTGTTTTTTATTCAATTTCATTCCTCCCATCAATATTACTATTCAATTATATGCACTTAATTCATTGTAAATACCTGTATTTTATAGTTTGGAATTCCAAACAAACTAGATACAGCTAGTACAATATCTTTCTTTATTTTTTCATCTTCTGCCCCTTCTGCTACTATAATAACTCCTTCAACCTTTGGATTTATTTTTTTTAACATTACTGGTTTAGTAACATTTCCATCAGTAGAAACAACTATTTTTGTTCCATCTGTATCTTGAGTAATCTTTCTTTCACCTCCTTCATTGTCTTTTTCATTAGTAATGCTCTTACTAGTGTTTTTTTCCTCTGCCGGTATGTACTCTTCGCTACATTCAAAATTTATCATTAAGTCCACTTTCCCAATTCCTTTAATCTGAGACAGCATAGCCTTCAACTCGGTTTTTAACTTTTCCTCTGTAGCTGATAGTTCAAACTCTTCACCTGATTTGCTTTTATTTTCTTCAAGATCTGCTGAAGTATTAACAGCAACGGTAGGCTGTCCCTTGAAAAAGTTGGACATGATCAGCAGCAGTACTCCTAACAAGAAAACCACAATGAGATTGTACAGATTTTTCTTAGAAGTCAGTTTATTTATATATTCCACCAACTTATTTGAGTTCATTTCTATCTCCTCCTATTAATTAATAGATTAGGTCTATTGTTTATCTAACCTATATACTGTTACTTTATTCTCTGGAAGATCTAATAAGTTACTAATGTAACTTTTAACCTCCATACCAGCTTCGCTGTAATCCATACTTTCTTTTACACTATTAGTACTTGTACTAATATCTATATTCTCAATTTTTTTAACCAGCCCCTTATTAATACCTACTTTAACGCTTTTTACAACATACTGTTCAGCCTCTGAATCATAATCTACTTCAGCCTTTACTTCACTAACAGACTTCGGATACTTTTCTTTCAATTTATCCTCACAGGTTTTTTCTAAATTCATTTTGAACACCTCTAGAGTATTATTAATACTCTTCTCTCTTAAATCTTTATTATCATGTGGGAACTGATCTTCCATAACTGAACAAGTCTTGTCTATAAAGGTTGTTATTTCAGAGCCTTGGTTAAGAAACTTCACCAGAGGATTTATAATAACAGTCATGAGAATTAAACCTAAAACAAATTTAGCATACTTTTTCAAATTATTATCAGGAAGTATCATTTCTACAGCAGTTATAAAGAAAACTGTAGTACAAATGTTAACAACCCATATCCTTAGTCCTTCCACCCTATCTCACCTATTCCCCTAATAATCATTTATCAAATCACCCCATTATTACCTTTCCTGCTGATGCCAATATAGAAATCATAATAAAGAAAATTACTGAAACTGAAACCAAACAAGAAGCTATTAATATCAAAGAATCACCAGCGTTAGTGATACAGTTTACAAATTTTTTATCACTAATAGGCTCAATCATAGCCGCAGTAAATTTATACATCATAGCTAAAATAAAAACTTTTAGAATAGGAAGTGCCATAATCAAAATTATTATTATTAACCCAAGAGCAGACAGGGAATTCTTTAATAATATTGAGTAACCTGCCACTGATGAAATGGCATCAGATAAGCACTTTCCTACAATAGGCACAAAGTTATCCACTGCAAACTTAGCTGTTTTTACCGTTACTTGGTCTATAGTGGTGGCAGTAATTCCTCTAATAGTTAAAATAGCAATAAATATTGTCATTATTATCCCTTGTATCCACAGAGCCCATTGATTAATTAACTTTGTTAACTTACTTATTTTATAATCATCGGATATATTATTAACAAACTGCATTATAAAGCCTATTAGAATTAAAGGGATTATTACAGTAGTATAAATTCTAGCAGCAACAATAACTCCTGATACGATTATAGGATTCATAACGGCCGCTTCCGTAACTCCACCTACACTGACAACCAGCATTATAAGCACAGGCACTAAAGCAGTCATAAAATCCGTCATCTGTTGAATTGTATCTTTTGCCAAATTCAAGCCTAAAATAAAACTGTTGGAAACTACAATAATAAGCACTGAATAACAAGCAAAATAGGCTATATTAGAAAGTCCTTCATTGCTAAAAGCTGTCTGAAGATTATGGAGTAAAGCAGCCACTACGGCAATTATCACAATTATTATCATTAATTTTGCCGATGCTGCTAGCTCTTTAAATAAATATGTAAGTATCACCTTATAAATATCTTCATTTGATACTCCACCATCACCAGTCTGTATAAAATTATCTACAAATTCTCTAACATCTAAGTCGTTTAAAATCTCATACTTACTCTTCATGTTAGTTATATAGTTGTATAAGCTTTCTATTTTCTCTTCCTCATTTATACTTATTCCTTGCCCCTCATCTGCCAAAACCTTTTTAGGAGCGGTGAGAATAAATATAAATGTTAAGATTACTATTACTTTTTTCATTTTTTCACCTACATTATCTTTAGAATTGACTGTAATACAGCCATAAGTATTGGTATAGCTAATACTAAAATTAGTATCTTACCTGAAAACTCCACTTTTGATGCCAAGCTATTTTCACCAGCATCCCTGCATATTTCACTACAGAAGGAGGCCAAATAAGCAATGCCTAATATTTTTAAAACTGTATTCAAATAAATAAAATCTATATTAGCCTTTGTAGCCAATTGTTCTAAAAACTGAAGTACAGCAGTAATTTTCGATAGCATAAAGAGGAATATTGATAATCCTGCCACTATACTTATTTGTACTGCAATATCATTTCGCCTGTCTTTAAATATCAAAACAATGAACAAGGCTACAAAAGCAAAAGCAACTATCTTTATTATTTCCATATCATCACCTACAATTGGAACATAACTTTTACTTCATTGAAGAGTTTTGCTATTAAATTAATAACCATCATTAGGATGATTACTATACCTGCTAAATTAGTTATTGCAGCAATATCATCCTTGCCATTGCTTTTTAACACCTTATCCAAAACTATCAATACTACCCCGGTAGCACCTATCTTAAACAACAATGAAATATCCAACATCCCACCATACCTCCATTAAACTAGTAAAATAGCTACAGCTGCGCCTAAGGAAAATCCTAAATATCTATACATCTTAATATTCTTGTCCACATTTCCCTCTAGGGACTGTATCCTTGTCTTTAGATTATGTTCCGCCAAATTAAAAACTTTTTTATGGCCTTCTAAATCTGACTCTCCTAATGCCTTGGCCAGATCTAATAATATATCCTTATCTTCTTTAGCTACATACAAGCCCTCAATATTTTCCTCTAATGTCTTATAAAAGGCATCATAAACTGAGTCTGTTCTATTTTCCTGCAGTAAATTTGACACTCTTTCAAACACAGTATTTATTGGATACTTACTTTTAAAGGACACATAAAGGCAAGCTTCTGGCAAGGCTGTCCTTGTATATAAAATTTCATTTTCAAGTTGAATTAAAGCTCCTTCTAATTCTTTTAGTTGCAAGAGCCGCTTTCTAGTAAACTCTGCAATCATAAAGCCTATAAAAGTAGAGGCAGCTACTATTAATACAGCTCCTAATACTTTAATCATATTGTTTCCTCCAAATATATTCTTTCTTAGTGAAATCATAAATTTCTTCTAGGGTCCCTACACCTTTTCTATTACTGAGAACCACAGCTCTCCTAAAAACATGATTATTTATTAAATCTTTAAAGACTACTCTGCTATAAAAATCATCCAAACCATTACCATGAATAGTAGTAATCAAATTCACACCACAGCTGAGAGCTGATAAAATACTCTCCATATCCCTGTATGTACCTATCTCATCGCAGACTATAAGTTCTGGTGACATACTTCTTATAGCCATCATTATCCCTTCACTTTTCATGCAATTATCCAAAACATCAGTCCGGATACCTACATCCATCTGTGGCACACCTTCACAACATGCTGCCAGCTCGCTTCTTTCATCAATTATACATACCTTTTTACCACTAAGCTTAAGCCCTCTCATACCAGTAGATATATTTCTTGCTATATCTCTGAGCATAGTGGTTTTACCACACTTAGGCGGAGATATAATAATAGTATTTAGTACTTGACCTCCTTCTATAAGAAAAGGCATAACTTTATCAGCACAACCTAGGATCTCTCTAGATATTCTGATATTTATAGATGCAATATTTTTTATTGTTTTAATCTTATTATCTTCAATAACGCACTTCCCACAAATCCCTACTCTATGCCCTCCCTTTATAGTAATAAATCCTTGTTTTATTTCCTCTTCAAAGGCATATAGAGAATAATTACTTGTCCTTTGCATCACCGTCCTCAAATCCTCTTGACTAGCAATGTAGTTTAAAATCAGCTCTTCATTATCTATACACAAGATAATTGGACGGTTTGTTTTTATTCTTATTTCCTGCAACTTACTCTTATTTGTTACTGTTCTTAATAGACTTTGAACCTTCTGTGGCAATATACTTAAAATTTCATTGGTATCCATATCTTTCATCTCACTCTAAACACTAAGTTTTAGAGTAGTGTTTCACCTCCCTTCTTATTAATTTTTATTTACTAGGTAGGTAAATTATTACAAACAAAAAGAAAATCCTTAAGTATTTTTACTTAAGGATTTTCTTAAAGCTATTTATTAATCATTTAAATTGGGTGTTGTGTCACTTATTAAATTGCAAGTACAGTTAGGACATTCTATTTGTTCATTGTTATTAACAATTGATTTATCTACATATATTGTTTCTCCACATCGATGACAAAGAAATTCTATGAAATCGTCCTCTTCAAAACTAGCTTCAGAATTTTGATCGTATATATCATCATCAATATAGGTCTCCAACTCTTCCTGCCTAAAATCAATCTCCTCGATTTTATCTGCTATATCCTCCAATAGATTCAACATAGCTGACAAAACCTTACCTTCTTTAGTATCCAGATCAATTGCCAGCCCATCCATCATTCCCCGAACATAGGCTACTTTAGTTTTTATCGTGTCCATAAAACACACCCCTTATAAGCGGAATATTTCAAAAGCTGTTAAACTCTTTCCATATATTCGCCAGTTCTTGTATCTATTCTTATAGTATCCCCTTCGTTAACGAACAGTGGCACATTCACTATTGCTCCTGTTTCTACCTTTGCAGGCTTAAGTGTATTTGTTGCAGTATTTCCTTTAAATCCTGGTTCTGTTTCAATTATCTGAAGTTCTACAAAGTTTGGAGCTTCTACTGAAAAAGCTTCCCCTTTATAAAATTTAATAATTGCAAACATATTTTCCTTTAAGAATTTTATAGCCTCTTCAACCTTTTCATAGTTTAAAGGAATTTGTTCAAAAGTTTCCTGATCCATGAAATAGTATAATTCACCATCAGAATACAAATATTGCATTTCTTTTCTTTCAATTACAGCTTCCTGCACTTTTTCTGTTGGATTAAAAGTTTTATCAGTAACTCCACCTGAAATAACATTTCTAAGTTTAGTTCTTACGAAAGCGGCCCCCTTACCTGGCTTAACATGTAAAAAGTCAACAACTGTAAATACTTGTCCATCTAACTCAAAAGTGGTTCCTTTTCTTAAATCTCCTGCTGAAATCATTCAGTATCCCTCCAAATATAAGATTCGTTAATATTATTACCTTATTAGGTGTATTAATACCAGTTAACACATAGTACTACCTTTTTATAGTACAAACCAATGATATTTTATCAAAACTTATAGATATTTGCAAATATTATTTTGACAAGGCTTATTTATTAAGAGCAAAAGATAAGTAAAGCTTTTTCAAACCACTATCATCTTCCTGATAGCTCCTAACTTTTTCAAATCCCGAGAAAGCTAAAAGGTCCTTAAATTCCTCCCTCATATGGTTTATATTTCCTAAATAGTGGACTTCCACTTCTAAGGCCCTGCCATCCTCCTTAAAAGATAAGCTCTTCACTTCATATTGTCTATTCTTAGAGTAAAGCAACATCATTATTCTGTTTAAGGTTATCTCTTCTTCTTTCTCTTCATATAGCTTGCTAGACTTTTCATTTGCTAAAGGTAAGTTTACTTTTTCCTTTTCCCTTTCAGCATACAATATAAGTTTTCCTTGTATTATAAAAAATATTATAAGTATTGTGCAGACGGTTGCGTACAAAAACTTTTTCACCTGCTATCCTTATCCTCCTTTGTAGCAATATCTAAAGATAACTTATAGCCCTCTTCAGTACTATCTATGGTGGAAAGGCCAATAATTTGGAAGACTTCACTTTCCTCCAATTTATTTATAAAATCTATACAATGACTTTCATCCACTGCTATAATTTGAGTTCTTATATTACCTTCCTCCCAAAAGAAAGCCTTTACCTTAACGGATTTATCTAAACACCTTTCAAACTTTTCCCGTAAATCAAAGATATATGTATGTTCCTCTTTTTCCTTTATTCTTTCTTCCTCCCTTACTTTAAAAACAGCTTTGCTAGTTCTATTGCTTAATTTATTTTTTTTATAATTAAGGAATGAAAGGCCAATCAAATTAATAGTAAATAGGATTAGCACTGTGTAGATAAACCTTTTATTTTCCCTTTTGCTAAGGTCTTTCTCATATTCTTTCATTATAAAGTTATGTCTTTTCATCATAACACACCTACATATTTTCTAATAATTCTATTTTCATCTACTGTTCCCATATTCCTAAAGGAGCAGTCACTTAACATTTTCATTAGCGAATCCACTTTTTCATAATTAATCATTATAATCGGAGTATTCTTCACAGTTCCATCATTATCTTCATTGGATAAGATTTCATTAATACAGTCTAAAATTTCACCTATCTCTACCTCACCATTCTTGAATATTATATTTTTCTTTAAGAAGCCATTATAAGAAAAGATTACATATGTGTATTTTTTCGAGTTAAAAACTAATATAAAATCTTTTACTTTTACAAGTTCTTTGACAAAATAGTGATAACAATGTTGAATAAGAAATACTCCAACAACCTTATGTTTAGGCTCTAAACTTTTATATAAAATATTTTTCCTGGAATTAATGCAATATAGAACTATCAGATATTTATTTTCTTTCTTAGTAAGAATCTCATAACTAAAAGAAAACTTGCCAATGTCGTCAAAATTATATATAAGTTTATTATTAATTATATTATGGATCCAGGCTTTTTTAACTACAGGAATAGATAGTGTATCTATATAGATATCTTCATCATAAAATATAAATTTAATCTTTCCTGGACCTGTAGTTTTCAATTTTTCTATTACTAGCTCTATATTATCGTCATATACCTTCATAACTTTGCTAATAAACATAATCATATCTCCCAATCAAATCACTAGTTAATAAATTAAATGTGAGGCCTTCTTCAGCTACATCAAAATCATAGTATTCTACACGATTATAATGAACATTATGATTATAGATTAACAAAAGCTGCTCTTTTTCTGGAATAAAGCGGAGGCTCATTCCTTCAAAATCCAAGTCAATGTCTGAACTATGACTTTTCAAATACTGAATAATACTAGTCTTATTATGATTGTGACCAGCTTCTTTTAAAATTTTATATAAATCAGAAAAAACCTTTTCTCGTCTATAATCCCTTTCATCAATTTTTTCTACTGCCTTTCTCCTATAACTTAAGGATTTTTTTCTTTCTATTTCAAATTTGAATAGGGCCAGTGAAATAGTTAGAAGTAATACACCTGCTAGCATAACATATATTGACATATGCCCTTTTTTCACTTTATATAGCCAGTATTTATACACTTTCTATGCACTTCTCCCTTACTGTTCACAATATTAACTATTACCAGTTGTTCATAAATATCTATGCTAAAATCTGAAATGTTTTTTAAAAACACATTTGTTCCATGACTTCTTCCTGCTAAAGTATATTCTATTATCAAATTCCCTTGACTTTCCCTGATGAAATCCATCCTTTCATCAGAAGTTCTTCTTATTTCTATAAGATCCTCACGAAACTTTACTTCCTTATTTCCACTACAAATTTCATTTTCAATAAACCTTAACCCTTCATTTATGTAAAAATCTTCCCGATTTTCTGCAGCTGCATTTTTAAACTCTCTTACAAAGAAAGTAAAGAGGGAAAATATAGCTAGCATTAGTATGCTCATAATAGATATAGCAGTGGTAACTTCCAATAAGGTAAAACCTTTTCTAGGCCTCTTAATTATAGCAGCCTTTATATCTTTCATACTCTATAACATCAACCTTCCCATTAATAGAATACTTCAGTTTAAATGATAGCCTTAATACATCTGTACCGGATATACTAATACTTAGATATGTTCTATCATTTTCTATATTAGGGCTCAATAATGATAAGATTTGACCTTGGCTAAGATTATCTACATTTAAATCTTGCTGGTTTATATACCAAAGATCTTCATCCCTATAAGTGAGCAACTCATCATAGCTGTGATTTAAGCATATATTATTAGCTGCTACTTCCATACAGTTAATATAATTTACTAGTTGATTATTTTGATTATTTAGTCTAACTTTGGCCATATACATATCAAATGCAAAAAGAGATAATAGAGAAAAAATACACAGGGATATCATCACATCTAATAAAGAATTCCCTTTACTAATCCTTAATTTCCACATAAGCTGTACCTACACTTATAGTTATTTTATGTTCTAGATCTTTTAAATCTAAATACCTAATAGTACACGCATCTGAAGTAAAACCCTTTGAATCAAAATTTAGCCTTTGCCTACCAGAAGCTGTATTAACCATCTGTAATTTGCATCCTTGAGGAAGCTTTAAGACCTTCTTTCGACTACTGCCAGTATAAAAACTCAATCTATTCTTCTCTTGGTCACACAAAATATATCCTTCTACTTCATTGTTATAACAGTATTGCTTACAGCTATTAATAAAGGTCATAATTGAACTACTGCATTGCTCAACTACTATGGCATTTTGAAAGTTTTTATAGGCCTTTATGCCATTGCTAAAAATCAAAAATACAATACTAAAAATTGACAAAACCACCGTAAGTTCAAGTAATGTATAAGCTTTTTTAATTTTCATAAATAATCCTATCTCCTACCATTTCAATAACTGTAAAGCTACAATTTTTCAAATCAATTTTCATCAGGTATTCTCTTTGCTGACAGCAAAAGATAAGGTAAATTAATTTGTCATCCATATTTATTTTCCTAACAGATAAATCATTGTTAGTTAGCTCCTTAACTCCTTGAAGCAGATCTCTATCATCAAGGGAATTCCCCCTATCCTCATAAAGATAAATAACAGCCTCAAAAATTTCTTCACTAAAGAAGCTAATAGCTCTATCCCTGCTGTGCCTTATATAGTACTTATAGGCTAAGTTAGCACTGCTGACTAAAATTAATATAATTGATATTCCTACTGTTAGTTCAATAAGAGTAAAAGCTTTTTTCAAACTTTAACACAACCTTTTTATAGACTATACAAACTAAACATAGGCAAAAGAATTGAAATCACGATACTGCCTACTATAATACCTACAATCAATATAGATATAGGCTGTAAAAGCTGAAGTAATTTTTCTAACTTGGACCTCAATTCATCTTCAATAATCATTAATAGGCGACTCAATATTTCACTTAGTTTGCCTGTTTCTTCTCCTAAACAAATCATAGTTAAACTACTGTAATCAATTATTTCAACATTCATTAATGCCTCCGCTAGATTGCTACCCTCTCTTATATAATTAGCACTGTTTAAAACTTGTTCCCTAATGTAGCTATCCGATATGATTTGTGCAGCTCCTTCTAGGGAGGTTACTATATTAACTCCACTGTGATAAAGCAAATATAAAGCGTAAAGAAAATCATAAGAAGAACTTTTGTAAAAAATCTCTTTTACAAGTGGGAGTTTTCTCCTAATAAAATCAAAGTTCACCTTACCAGCCTTTGTTAAGACTTTTAAAATAACCATTGTAGCTAAAATAAAAGCTACAATATATCCAAAATTATTGGTAAGAAAAAAACTAACTGCCAAAGTTATCTTTGTTGCTAAGGGAAGGTCCCCTCCCATAGACAAAATCATATCTAGCATAGAAGGCACCACTGTGGTCAATAGGATCATAGCTAAAAATATACTAAAGACGAAAACAAAAGTTGGGTAAATGGCAACTTCTATTAGTTTTTTACTAAGCTTGCTTTTTTTATAATAATAAGTAGATAAATTATTATAAACTTCTCCTAGATTTCCTGAATCCTCCCCTACTTTAACCATATTAATAAAGAATTCAGGAAACTTATAAGGGCAATTAGTTATAGCTTCATGTAAGGCCTCCCCTCTTCTTAAAGCTTGTGCAATATACATATTATTCTCATACAATTTTCCTTTTTTGAATTGCAAGCTGTTAATATTGGTAATTTCCAACAGTGGAACACCACTTTCCAACATGATTCCGAAATACTTGCAAAATAAGGCCAGTTCATTGTTTTTAATTCCTTGCTTAAATGTGATTTTCTTAAAATTAAGCTTATCCTTATCTATAAAAAGCAAAGACTCTTTTTTCTCATGTAAATATTCAATTAACTCTTTTATATTATTGCATTCCCATTGCCCTTTCACTATCTCCCCTTCATTATTCATAGACACATATCGAAACTTTCTCATTTCTTCCACCTTTTATAAATTTATCCCTTATAAACCTTAATAAACTCGTCGCTTGTTGTTATACCTGCAATAACTAAGGCCTTACATTGCTCTTGTAAGCTATCTTTTTTCTTAATTCTAAAGCCATCAAAATTATTATTGACCAATAATAATTTTCTTCTCCAATCCTCATCAATAGATATTATTTCACTTATTACCTGTCGGTTTGAATATCCGCTATAGTTACAATCAGAACATCCTTTTCCTCTGAACAATTTTTTATCCTTTGATAATGAGAGAATTTCCTTTTCAAAGTGAGAAGGATAATAACTTTCTTTGCATTTAGGACAGATCTTCCTAACTAATCTTTGGGCTATGAGAGCTATCAAAGCATCTGCTAACAAGTATTTTTCTACACCCATTTCTAGTAGTCTTGTAATAGCTCCTTTGGCATCCCGAGTATGAAGAGTAGATAAGACCAAGTGGCCTGTTATAGCAGCTCTAATAGCTATAGCCGCTGTCTGTTCATCTCTAATTTCTCCTAGCATAATAATATCTGGATCCTGCCTCAAAACACTTCTTAAGCCAGCGGCGAAGGTTATTCCCGCCTTAGGGTTAACATTTATTTGATTTACACCTTTCATTGTATACTCAACGGGATTTTCTATAGTTGTAATATTGCAACTTTGCTTATTTAGTTCCTTTAACATAGCATAAAGTGTGGTGGACTTACCGCTACCAGTAGGTCCTGTAGTTAAAATTATGCCGCTGCCTTTCATAAGAAAGTTTTTTACTAATTTATTCTGCTCTTTTTTGTAGTAAATCTTATCTAAACTAATAAATAAATTAGATTTATCCAATATTCTCACTACAAATTTTTCCCCATAGACTACAGGTATAGAAGACACCCTCAGATCAAATTCCTTATTGCCATGAAAGTGTTTGCATTTCCCATCCTGAAAGGCTCTTTTTTCCGATATATCCATATGAGCTAATACCTTAAGCCTACTTGTAACGGTACCATAAACCTCTATTGGTATTTGAAAGAACTTGCATAGACTGCCATCAATCCTATATCGGATTTGGAAAAAACTGCCATAAGGTTCAAAATGAATGTCGCTGGCTCTCCTTTCAATGGCAGTATTAATTATATGGTTTAAAATTTTCACACCTGGAGCATTACTATTAGACTCTGGCTCTTTACTATTGCTAAACCTAAAATATTCAGTTTTAATCTCATTTTTTAAATTTTCAATAGCCTTAAGGAAATTAAGATGCTTATAGGCTTGGAAAATAAGTTTATCTAAATCTTCACTTTTATATTCAACTATAGATACCTTCATATTAGTTATTAACCTCAATCGAGCAATTATCTCCCCAGCTTCCTTCTTCTCCATTGCTATATACAAAAGGCCATCTTGAACCATAAAGGGAAGTATCCTATGTTTAATAGCAAAATCCTCTGGCACTAAATCTAACACCGTAGAATCTATTCTTTTTACATCTGGCTTACTTAAGGAAAAGCAAGTATCCATCATTAAATTTCACCTCAAAATGTACTTTGCAAAAACATCTAATTTAATTATTGACACTTTATGTGATTTTAAACATACACTAAAAAAAATCTTATATCTTATACACTTGACAATAGTATTTTTTTTATCATAACATTAAAGCATGTCGTAGATTTAAAAAAATTTATACATATAATTTGTCACCACAGGAAGGAATGATGTACGTGGCTTTAGACGGTATATTTTTGCACTCTTTGTCCTTAGAGCTTAAAGATAATATATTAAAGGGAAAAGTAGATAAGGTTAATCAGCCTGAAAAAGATGAAATTATATTAACAATTAGAAAGGACAATAGGAACATTAAACTTTTAATTAGTGCTAGCTCTAATTATCCTAGAATTCATCTTACAGAAAGAAGTAAAGCTAATCCCATGCAACCTCCTATGTTTTGCATGCTTTTAAGAAAATACTTGATTGGAGCTAAATTAGTTAAGCTTGAACAAAAGGATTGTGATAGAATCCTTTGCCTAGATTTTGAAAGTAGAGATGAAATGGGCTTCGATAGTATATACACTTTAATAATAGAAATAATGGGCCGTCATAGTAATATTACCTTAATTAGAAAAAGGGATAATATTGTAATGGATAGCATTAAGCATATTACTCCAAATATAAACTCATACCGTTCCATTTATCCAGGAATTAATTATAAGTTTCCACCAGAATCGAAGAAATTAAATCCCTTTGATTTTTCCGAAGAAACTAATATAAAGATTGATTCTCCTGACTCCATATTAAGCAGTAATATTTTAAGTAAAATATTCACAGGAGTAAGCCCCTTGTTATCAAAAGAAATTGTATCTCTCTTTCAAGTTAACAATAAACTTGATAAAGGAAATGCCTTAAAAGAACTTTTAATATTTTCAAAAAAATTCTTTCAATCTATTACTAATAATAACTTTGCCTTTACCATCTACAAAGATAGCAAAGGTAATTACAAAGACTTCTATTGCTTAAATCTAGCAACTATGAAGGACTATGAAAAAACTAAATACAATAGTGCTAGCAAACTATTAGATGATTTTTATTATATCAAGGATAAGCAAGATAGATTAAATCAGAAAAGTTCAGATCTTCAAAAGCTTATTAATAACAATATTGATAGATGCAAAAAAAAGAGTAATATACTAAAAAAATCACTAGTAGACTGTAGTAAAAAAGATAAGTATCAACTCTATGGAGAATTGTTAACTGCTAATATCTACTCCATTAATAAAGGAGATAAAGAAGTTAAGGTCTATAACTATTATTCAGAAAATGAAGAATATGTTACCATAGCTCTAAAAGAAAACAATACTCCTTCAGAGAACATTCAATATTATTTTAAAAAGTATAATAAATTAAAAAAGACAGAAGAAGCAGCCTTAGAGCAATTAGAAAAAAATGAAGCTGAACTAGACTATCTTCAGTCAGTGCTTACTAATATTTTAAATTGTGACAGCTACGATGAGATAGAAGATATTAGAAGGGAATTGGTAGAGACTGGATATATAAAGTTCAAAAAAAATCCTACTAAAAGGAAGGGAAGTCAATCCAAGCCCTTACACTTTCAATCAACAGACGGCAATGACATTTATGTAGGTAAAAATAATATTCAAAATGATTATTTAACCCTAAAATTTGCAGATAAAAAAGACATCTGGATGCATACAAAAAACATTCCAGGTTCCCATGTTATAATAAAAAACAATAACAATATAACAGATAAAACCTTGGAGGAAGCTGCAATTTTAGCCGCCTATTACAGCAAAGCTAAAGATTCAACTAAAGTACCTGTAGATTATACAGATGTAAAAAATGTAAAGAAGCCATCTGGAGCTAAGCCAGGTATGGTAATATATAGCACCAATAAAACTATCTATGTAGATCCTTATGACATAGACTTAAAAAAGGTATAAATATATTTAGAGTATAATGAAAAAATAAAGAAGCACTGCTTCTTTATTTTTTTTCATTATTTATGTATTGATAATAGTAGCATAAAAGTCTACCATTATATAGTTTTCTATTCTTATCTGCCTTTCTTCTAAAACATTTTTCAAATTCATAATATGATGTTAAGACAAAGAAAGACCAATCTGAATGGTTTTTATATAGGTTACCTAAAATTTCATAAAGTTTTCTTACCTCTTTTTCCTCTCCTAATCTTTCACCATAAGGTGGATTAGTTATAATGTAAGCATATTTCTTCCGGGAGCTAAATTCCTCTAGAGGTAGCTTTTGAAAGTTAGTAAAACTTTCCACACCTGCTTTTATGGCATTTTGTCTTGCAGTCTTTAAGATTTTTCCATCCTTGTCAGAACCATATATTACAAACTCCTAGTCATTTTTAGCATTTTCAGCCTCTTTTCTAGCACTTTTCCATATACTCTTATTCATACTAGGCCATTCTTCGCTGACAAAGTTCCTTCTTAAACCTGGAGCTATATTCTTCCCAATCATTGCTGCTTCTACAGGTATAGTGCCGGAACCGCAAAAAGGATCATATAAGAGCCTGTCTGGGGTCCACTTACTTATAAGGACTAGAGCTGCAGCTAAGGTTTCTTTTAAAGGAGCTTCTCCTGCACTTTCCCTATAGCCTCTTTTATGTAATCCCGGTCCTGAAGTATCTACTGAAAGAGTCACTATGTCTTTTAATATGCCTACTTCAATTTTATATACAGGTCCGTCCTCTGGAAAAATCTCTCTGCCATATTTTCTCTTCATTGATTCTACTACTGCTTTTTTAACTATAGATTGACAGTCAGGCACACTAAAAAGCTTAGATTTAATGGATTTTCCAGTTACATGCATCTTGCCGTTCTCAGGAATGAGCTTCCACCAATTCACAGCTTTTGTCCCTTGAAATAGTTCTTCAAAAGATTCAGCCTTAAATTCTGACATCTTTATTAGAACTCTGTCTGCAGTTCTAAGCCATATATTAGTCCTTGCTATATCCTTTTCATCACCTTTAAAAGTTGCCCTACCATTTTCAATTTTTATATCCTTATAACCTAAGTCTTTTAACTCTCTTGCTGTAATGGCTTCAATACCAAAGGTTGATGTTGCTATTAAATCGTATTTCATTCATTTATCTCCTTATAAAAAATAATCCTAGTTCCAAAGTCTAACTCTAAAGTTAGTCTACTATATATTTTTATCATTAATAATCCAATTATTCAACAAGAACTTTCTTAAAATAAAAAAGATGTCCCCTTTATGAGGGGAGCATCCTAGATTCTAATTCTTACTTTCTTCTAATTTTTCTTCTTTTTCAGTGGCACTTTTTTCAGGTAAAATCAGATTTAGTATTATTCCAACTATTGTTGCTAGAGCAACTCCATTTACCGATACTACTGCACCTTTTACAACAAATTTAAGAGCGGCACCACTTACTCCTAGTATTATTACAACAGAAGCAATTATTAAATTCTTCTTTCTACCAAAGTCTATCTTGTTTTCCACAAAAACTCTGAAACCTGAGGAAGCTATTATTCCAAATAATAATATGCTTATACCACCCATAACAGGATTAGGAATATGCTTAATTGCCATTGCTATAGGTCCTATGAAGGAAAGTACAATTGCTAGTATGGCTGCACCACCTACTACCCATACAGAGTAAACCCTTGTTATGGCCATTACCCCAATATTTTCACCATAAGTAGTATTTGGAGGCCCTCCAACTAAACCTGCAAACAAGGTAGCAAGACCATCTCCAAGAATTGATCTATGAAGACCAGGATCCTTTGTGAAATCTTTTCCACATACATTATTAGTTACATACACATGACCAATATGCTCTGCTAAAGTAACGAAGGCAATTGGTGCCATCATAACCATTGCACTAATATTAAATTCAGGAAACTGAAACTCAGGAATTCTAATTATACTAGCCCCAAGAATCTCTTTTATATGCGCCTCAGGAACTATGCCTATAATTAAGGCTAATCCATACCCTGAAACCATTGCAATAAGAATAGGTATAATACCTGCAAAACCTTTGAAGTACATAGTTCCAATAACACCTATTAGTAAGGTCACAGCTGCTACAGTTAAAACCTTATAATCTATTGTCTCTGCAGTGAGTCCTGCCCATTCAGCTGCTACTCCAGCCAATGATAAACCTATTACAATAACAACTGAACCAATAAGTACTGGTGGTAGAGCCTTGTCCAACCAATCTGTACCTGCAAATTTTATTATAAGAGCTACAATTACATACACTAGGCCGGCAGCTATTATTCCAGATAACATACCTTTAATTCCATAGTTTTCAGTTGCCACAGTCATAGCCCCAATAAAGGCAAAGGATGAACCAACATAGGCAGGTAATTTAGCCTTAGTACAAAGTATATAAATCAAAGTTCCAATACCACTAGAAAACAGGGCCATAGCTGGATCTAATCCTGTTAGCTTAGGCACTAGTATAGTAGCACCTACCATAGCGAATAAGTGCTGAAAACTTAAAGGTAGGGTTTTTAAAATAGATAGTCTTTCATCTACGTCAACAAAATTTTTCATTAATAATTCCTCCTTTTTAATCTCAGTGGATTACTTTAAAAGATATATCTTAAGTTAATCTAGTTCATAAATTTTTACTGAGTCTTCTTCATCTATTTCTGCAAGGGATACAGAGATTAATTCGTTTCTTGATGTAGGAATATTCTTACCTACAAAGTCTGCCCGTATTGGAAGCTCCCTGTGTCCTCTGTCAATAAGTACTGCTAGTTGTATCATCTTAGGCCTTCCTGCATCAATAACAGCATCAAGAGCTGCTCTAGCAGTCCTACCAGTAAATAATACGTCATCTATTAAGACTACTTTTTTACCTTTTACCTCAACACTTAAGTTTTTATCATTTACTCTTGGTGCATCATCTACACTTTGGAGATCATCTCGATAAAGACTAATATCAACACTGCCTACAGGTATTTCAACACCTTCTATACTGGCTATAAATTGTCCTATTCTTTGAGCTAGTGGATATCCTCTTCTCTTTATCCCTATTAAAACTATTTCTTCTACACCCTTATTTTTTTCAATAATTTCGTGGGATATTCTTATTAGACTTCTTCTTATAGCCTTGTCGTCCAGAAGAACTGACTTTAATTTCAAAAATATCACCCCATTTTATGAATTTTTCCATTAAAAAATGCCTTATCATGTCAGTAAGGCGTACTATGCACGTATGTAGTATTATCACTAATGCAAAATATGTCTGCCTTATGACCTCTCTGGATCATTTAAAGGAATCTCTTAATTTCTTCACTAGTTTAGCATAATTTTTTATCTTTTTCATCTATTTTCGCAAGATTTCTAAGACCCTTTTAAAATATAAGGGCAAATCTTCTTGAAACTCAAGGTATTTTCCAGTGCTAGGATGTATAAAGCCTAGCATTTTTGCATGAAGTAACTGACCCTCCAAGTTGAATCTTTGTTTTTTGTATCCATAAACCGGATCCCCCACTACAGGATGGCCTATATGAGCCATGTGTACTCTTATCTGATGGGTTCTTCCAGTCTCTAAACGGCATTCTACTAGAGTATATTTGTCAAATCGCTCTAAAACCTTATAATGAGTTATAGCTCTTCTCCCCTCTTTAACAACAGCCATCTTCTTTCTATCTATTGGATGTCTTCCCAAATTAGCATCTACTGTACCCTTATCATTCTTTATTACACCCTCTACTAATGCTAGATATACTCTTGTCATAGAATGATCTTTTAATTGTTCTGCCAATTTCATGTGAGAATCATCATTTTTAGCAACTACTAATATGCCACTAGTATCTTTATCTATTCTATGCACTATACCTGGTCGTATATCACCATTAATTCTAGATAGTTCCTTGCTACGATATAATAGTGCATTTACTAAAGTTCCACTAGTATTGCCAGCGGCAGGATGCACCACCATTCCTTGAGCCTTATTAACCACTATAATATCACTATCTTCATATAAAATATCCAAAGGAATATTCTCAGCCTCTACTTTTTCTTCTTCTAGCTCCCATATAAGCCCTTCAATTAGGTCATTTTTCTTAAGTTTTTGATTACTCTTAACCTTCTTATTATTTACAGTTACTTTTCCATCATTAATAAGCCCCTGTATAAAGGATCTAGACCTATCTTCCATTACTAGGCTAAGGTATTTATCGATTCTCATTCCCTGGCTTTCTTCATCTACTAGATAAGTAAATTCTTCCATTAGTCAACATCCTTTATAATATAAAATGACAATAAAAATGTACCTACAACTACCAGTATATCTGCCACATTAAAGTTTGGGAAATAATAGACATCCTTATAGTGAAAAGATATAAAATCCACTACATATTTGTAATACAATCTATCTATTAAATTACCGATAGCACCACTAATAACCAGGGCTAAACTTAGTTTTAATAGCTTTGAACTAGGCTTATACTTTATTAAATAAACAATCATGGCAATAACCATTATTCCGGCAATTACACTTAAAATATATTGTTTCCCTTGAAGTATACCAAAGGCTGCTCCTTCATTTTCAACATAATCAAAAGAAAAAAAATCTTTAATAACAGTTATACTTTCCTTCCCCTTTAAATGTTTAATTGACAAAAGCTTAGTCACTCTATCAATGACTATACCCAATATAATAATAAAAATATACATTTCCATCCCCCTTAAAGCACTAATCAGGCAGCTGTCTTCTATACTGCTCATTACTGATTCTTTCTATAGGTTCTACATAGTCAACATCATCATCTTCATGGTATTCATTAGAAGCTTCCATTCGATTAAATCTAGAAACACTTTGATAACTATCTTCTGCATCAAATCCAATTTCATCACTATGATCATTGTAGCCATAGCCAAAAGGATAGCCTAGAACCTCTTCTTCCACAGGTCTTGCACTATCATTATTCATAGCTCTAGTACTTATTTCATTTTGACATTTTACACAATGTTCAGCATAAGATAAAAACTCTAATCTATCTTCTGGTATTTTCTTTTTGCATCTTTTGCAGGTACCATAAGTGCCGTCCTCTATACTTTTTAAAGCATCATCTATCTTTTTTATTATAGTAACTTCGTGCTCTCTAAAAGCCCTACCCTTCTCCATAGTTTCCATTTCACTAGCTAAGTCTGCAGGATGATTGTCGTAAAATGATAATTCAGCGGAACTTTCGAAAAGCCCATGAGTCATACCATTATTCTGTAATTGCAATAAAAATTTTTCAGCGCTCTTCCTTTCTGCTAGTAATTTTCCCTTATAGTAGTTTAGATTGTTCTTATCCATAATCCTTCCACCCCTTCAAAATAAAAGTATTAATTTTCATTCCATACTATTTATTTTGTCATCAAGAGGAATTTTTATGTAATGTAAAACATAAATCTCACTCCTTACTTACATAGAAATTTTCATCTATAATAGAGAGTGAGATTTAGCTACTACTAATTATCTTTTACAAAAAATCTTTTTATCTCGTTTAGCTCGTCACTATTTAGTCCCTCTTCATCGATTTCCTTTGCCTCAAAGCCCTTGTCTACCTCAAAGGAATTATTAATTTTACTTTCTTCCTTTGTAGTAATTACATTGTAATTTTTAACAAAATCTTTTTCCAAGTCTTCAAAAGTTTCTAACTGAGTCTTTAAGAAATTCCTATACTTTGCTCTAAACTTAAAAAAGTCCTGCTTTAGATTTTCATATTCATCGTTGATTTTCATAACATCCATATGAGCTTTGTCTATTATCTTCTGGGCTGTATCATTAGCATTTTTTATAATAATTTCCGCTTCCTTTTGAGCTAGGACCTTAGCTTGATCTGCAGCGTTTTGAGCTAGCAGTAAAGTATTTTGAATAGTGGTCTCTATCTTTGAGTAATGTTCAAGCTTTTCCTTTAATGTTAAAACTTTTTCCTTAAGTGTAGAATTTTCTTTATACATTGCTTCATAATCTTCTGTCACTTGCTCTAGAAAATCATCTACTTCTTCACCATTGTAGCCTCTAAGGGAGCTTTTAAACTCTTTATTCTTAATATCCATAGCTGTTAATCTCATTTGTACACACCCCGCATTAAACAAATTTTTTCAATCGTATTTTAAGCCTTCCTCTGCTGCTGTTTCCCAAAACATCTAAAACCTTGTACTTTCCATAACCTCTTATTGTAATAGTCGTTGGTAAAGTTATTTCAAAATCCTTTTCCTTAACTTCAATGTAATCTATTAAAACCCTGCCGGATTTCAGTAAATCCACACTCTTGCTTCTTGATAAACCGCAAATAGAACTCACTATACAATCAGCCCTTAAGGAAGTGGATATAATTTGTTTCTCCTGAAAATTATATGCCGGTAGGTCTGTTAAATCCGTTATTTCTGTAACCTGGCAAGGACATTGACCAATATAATTTAAATTATTTATTAAGTATTCAACTATATCCTCACAAACTGCACAGTAACACTGGCTATCTTGTACAATTAAGTCACCTATCTTTTCACGCCTAATTCCTAAGGACATTAGAGCCCCTAAATAATCTTTATGCTGAAGATTGTGAAACTTTGATTTATTCAGTATTGAAACAAGTTTAACAGGCATAGTCCATTGATCTAGGCTATTAAAAGATATTATTCGTCTTTCTGCCTCTTCAAAAGCTCCATAAGCCCTAGCCTGCAATTGAATTCTTGAAGTTACTTTCAACAATTTACTCCATATACCTGGCGTATAAAATTCATTAGTATATATGGGCTTGCCGATCTTTTCAGCTAAAGTTAATTTATTATAAAGTTTTAATATTACCGCTTCTTCTTCACCCTGCATTTCCTTAAGAAAATCTTCTTTTTTCATATAAAATAATTTTACAGTAAACCTAAAATTAAACTTTTAATAATATCTAAAATGATAATTGCTATAAAAGGGGAAAAATCAATAGGTAGATTAGGAGCTACTTTTTCTTGTAGCCTTCTACCTGGATACAGAAGCGGTTCCACCAAACTATTTATAACTTGTAAAGCTGGGATATCTCTTCGTGGTCTAATCCAAGATGCAACTACATCCACTAATATTAAAGTTTCTATTGCTCTAAATACGTAAAATATAAATGTCGTTATAGTAATAATAATTCCCTCCTTTATTTAGACCAACCGAACAAGCCTTTGCTACTTAATTCATTTTTAAGTTCATTGCTAACTTCTACATTAGATGGTGATAGAATATATACTCCTCTTTCTATTTCCTGTAGCTCTCCACCTAGGGCATAACTAGCCCCACCCATAAAGTCTAGCAACCTTTGTGCCGTTTTAGATTCTAGTCCTGTTGTATTAACTACAACTATTTTCCTATTCTTTAAATCATCACAAATGTCAGTAGCATCTTCAAAAACTGTAGGCTTGGATATAATTACCTTTGCAGAAGTTGCAGTATGGATATTTACAACCTTGTTTTGCCTTTTGCTAGTGGCCATTGGAGGATTTATTTCTGCCTTTTCTTCCTCCAAATCCATTTCATCTTCTACTTCTTCGATATCATCATAATCATCTTCTAATCCTAATAATCCCATCATTTTATTAAATACTTTTCCTGCCATTTTTTCTCCTCCTATAACTGATTATTATAATTTCTTTTGCCAAATATTCCTTCGCCAATTCTAATCATGTTAGATCCTTCTTCTATTGCCTCTCTATAATCTCCTGTCATTCCCATAGAAAGATATTTCATGGTAATATTTTTAGCCTTTAATTGACTTAACTTATCGAAGATTTCTTTTACTTGCTTAAAATACCCTCTATTTGACTTCTCATCCCCTTTAGGTAACACAGTCATAAGCCCCATTACCTGGACAAACTGGCAATTTGCTAGCTCATTAATAATTTCATCTAGTTCTTCTACCATTAATCCGCTTTTAGATTCCTCTCTACCAATGTTAATTTGTATTAACACCCTAGCTATTGAATTAATTTTTTCATATTGCCGTTCTATTTCCCTTAACAACCTTACGCTATCTAGGGAGTGTATTAAAAATACCTTGCCGGCAATATATTTAACCTTATTTCTTTGTAAATGCCCTATAAAATGCCATCTAACATCCTTATTGAAAGTTTCCTCTTTTAATTTTAACTCCTGTGCCTTGTTTTCAGCAAAGTCTCTAATGCCACAATTATAGGCAACTTCCATTTCTTCTATAGTTTTTGTCTTACTAACAGCTATTACTGTTACCTCTTTTGCGACTTCCTTCATTAGTGATTGTATATTTTTTTCTATACTCAAATTTCGCCCCTCCTGCTGTTATCTAAATATACATTTTCACCTACTTCTCATTTTTTATTCTGGGATAATATATTCAAATATTTCCCCCTTACAAGTATTATTCTTCAATTATCACAGATTTCCTTCAAATTCAAACAAATAAATTAATTATTTTTCACTTCTTTTGCATATTTAAACTCGTAATTTCCAATATATGCAGGTATTTTAACCTTATCCTCCATATTAAAATCTACATAGAGATTTCTAAAAGGACTAGTCAAATTACTTAATATACCGATATGAGTCTCCTGACCATAGAGATATTCCTTTATACTTTCACTATTGCCAATAGCATCTATATAGAAAGGTGCTGCTAACTTTACATCGTTAATCAAAATAAAGGGTCCCTCGCAAACCACTTCAGAATTACTCATAATTCTCATTCCGTTAACAGAAATAGCTTCTGCTCCTGCAATGTTTAATTGATACAACAATTCTATGATATCAGTATTATGAACTATCCTACTATTGATTTCCATATCGCTTAACTGGTTATTCAAATGTAGTTCCATAGAATCATCAATAGTAATGGAAACCCCTTTACCTTCAACTGCTTCAATACCAATCAATCTTTCATTTCTAGCTAATTCTTCTTTCATACTTTCTATTATCTTTAATGAATCTGAGGGATTTGATGCATTTTCTACATAGTTCTGAAATTTATTGTAATTCACAGTGTATTGCTCTCTAAGCAAACTAATGTCATTAGCTAACTTACTCCTGTCATTGATTGCCTGCATATATTCTTCGGCAGTTAAAAACTCAGTTTTTTCTGCCGGACCAAAGGATATATTCATAACAATCAAGATCCCCACAATAACACTAGCAATAAAAACAAATATTTTAGTTTCATACCCTTTCATTCAATCACTCCTTAGCGTGATTTAGCCTTCTCAATAAGTAATCTTCTGATAATTGCGAAGTTATCAAATATTCTTCCTCCAAAGACTATAACTGCTGCAATATAAACTGGTATACCAAGCTTATCACCTAAATATGCAAGGCCAGCAGCCAGAGCAGCATTTCCAAAGAAACCAGATATAAATATATCTGCTTGAAAATTATTAGATAAATTAGCCCTTATAGCTCCAAATACTGAGTCCAAGCAAGCTAAAATAGCTACGGAAATATATGGAGAAAACTTTTCAGGTATACTAACATCCCATAATATACCTGCAATTACACCGATCAATAAGCCCAATATAGCTATCATAAATTCACCTCTTTATTATTTTTCTACTGGTTCCAAATAATCTGATTTAAACACCTTACTTGTTCTCGGAATCTTTATAGAATCACTTTTAACAACTTCTGTTACATAACCTGCCAAGCCTTCTAAGCTAAGTGTATTTGGAAACATAATTGCACTTTCTAACTTATTTGGATTGCCAATAGCCTTAATAGTTATTGTAGAATAAGGATATATTTGTTCATTATCAATCAATATCCTTCTCCCGCCATCAGACAACCTAATACCTGTTTGACTGGTAATTCTTATGTCATTTACAGAAATAGCCTCCGCATCAGCATACTTTAATTCATTAATTAAATAAGATAATTCAAAGTGGCTTATAGGAGGATATTGATATAAACCATCCGCCTCGAATATGCCCTCTGATCTTGGAATGATGGTTAAGGTAATTCCTTTACCTTCTACATCAGTTTCACCAAGCAATAATCTTGACTTATCTAATTGCTTTTTTATTTCCTTTGAAGTATCTCCAGGGCTACTTACAGTTTCTTCGTAGGCCTTTATTTGATCTATTAATTTACTATTACTTTTTTCAAGCTCCTCTTTTGTTTTCTTAAGTTGTTCCAATTCAACTGTTAACTGATTATAAGTTGAATCATTAGGATTTATAACATTTGCGCTCTTTTCTTTTCTTAGCAGCTGAAACTGATAAGTAAGCATAAAACCCAACAAAGCGCATACAATAGCTACTGTTAGCTGTGAAATAATTTTCTTCATAAATGTCTCCCTCCTATTCCTCAATTGACATAACCGGATCGCCGTCAAAACTAAGATCAATATACCCCTTTAAATCATTTAAATTATTTTGAATAATTATATTAATAGCTTTATTTAGTTTATATTCCATATCACTTAGACTTCCAACTTTAACCATAATTTCCTTAAAGTAAACTTTTATATCCGCATCCCTTTCAAGATCAATAGCCGTAATTGTAGCCTCTCTTTTATTACGTTGAATTAAATCAGAAAATACCTCTATTTGCTCAATTTTTTTATTATTCTTTTCAATCTTTTCTCCAACTTTTATTTGTGATGTATCTAAACCAGTAATTTCCACAAGACTTTTACTATCTGCCCTAGAAGCAGCTATACTGAGCACACTCTCAAGGGCAACCCCTTCATTATCAACAATTATATACTCTTTCCCCTTAACTATATAGTATTGAGGCCTTCTTTCAACTACTTCTAATACAACAGTTGAAGGCAATTTACGATGAACCTTTACATCAGAAATATAAGAGTTTGTCAAAATCTGATTTCTTACTTCCTTTTTATTTAAATAGAAAATATTACTTCCAAAATTTATATTAGATAAACTTTCGATTAGGTCTTTGTCCAATAGGCGATTATTAGTTACTTCAACAGCAGTAATATTAAAATAAGGATGCTTTAATAAAAATGCTGTCAATGCAGTAAGAGACAGTATAAAAAATATAATAGTTTTCCTAATAAATCTCTTTTTTTTTCTTCTTCTTATAAGCTCATTTGTTTTTTTCTTTCTATCTCCCATCTAAATACCCCTACCTCTGCTTATAAATGTAATACAGATAATTTAATAATACCATTTATTCTATAGAATTTCATTAACTTTTTACATATTTCCTTAATTTAAAAGTATTGGTTTCTTATATTTAAAAAGGACCGACTTAAAAGTCTGGTCCTTAGATCTTTCCTTTATTGCTATTAGTTTGTCTGGATATATTTAGCAAAACACCCATTGCAGTTAAATTTATAACCAATGAGGATCCACCGTAGCTTATAAAGGGAAGTGGCACACCAGTTACTGGCATAGAGCCTGTTACAACAGCTATATTAACAATGGCCTGCACAGCAATAATAGATGTTATTCCCGTTGCTAGTAGGGTACCATATGTATCCTTAGCATTTACTGCGGTCCTAATCCCTCTCCATACCAATACTATGAATAAGGTGATTATAAAGATAGCGCCAATCAATCCTAGCTCCTCTCCTATGATGGCGAAAATAAAGTCATTATGAGGCTCAGGCATATAATAACACTTTTGTCTTGATTGACCTAAACCTAATCCCCAGATTCCTCCTGATCCTAAAGCCAATAAGGACTGAATAAGCTGATATCCCTCTCCTGCCGCATCCTTCCATGGATCTAAAAAGTTTAAAAATCTAGCTCTTCTATAATCTGCAGAAAATATTAGCATCCCTGCTCCAAGTATGGCAGTAGGTAATACTAAACCAAATATGTGAAATGATTTAGCACCTGCAACAAATAGTAGTATTATAGTAACCATCATTATTACTGATGCAATACTCATGTTTGGCTCTGCCAATATAATAGCAGCAATTACTCCTGACACAAGCAAATAGGGTATAACTCCCTTAAATAATGATTGAATCCTATCTCCTTTTTGATCCATGCTCTTAGCCATAAAGAGGACAACAGCATATTTAGCTATTTCCGAAGGCTGTATCGATGCAAATCCTAATTGGATCCATCTTTGAGCCCCTTTAACTGGCGGAAAAGCAAATACAGCAAACAAGAGCGGTATAGTTATTAACATTATCACACCGGTTACCCTTTTAATTTTATGATAATCTATGCCCATGGTTGCAATCATAGCAATAATGCCAAAAAATGCCCATGTTAACTGTCTTTTAAGATAATACATATCATCTCCCTTTTGTATTCCAGAGGTCCAGGCACTAGCACTATATACCATAATTATACCAATGGAGAGGAGAATCATAATTACCGTAAATAATATAAAATCTGCTTCTCCCATTTTACTCCCGGTTTTCTTCATCTTTTATCCTCCTATTAATTGCTAATTAGGAAATCCTTTATAATAACGATAAAAATGCAATTAAACATAATACCACAGTTACTATGGAAAATATTGAAACAATCTTCGGCTCAGGCCAGCCACTCATTTCAAAATGATGATGTATTGGTGACATTTTAAATACTCTTTTCCCTGTTAATTTAAAACTAGCAACCTGTATAATAACTGACAGTGCCTCAATTAAATATATACCACCAACAATTATTATAATTAATGGAAGCTTTAGCATAACAGCCACCACTGCCACCGCTCCCCCAAGGGCTAATGATCCTGTATCACCCATAAAAACTCTAGCTGGGAAAGCATTGTATCTCAAGAAACCTAATAGAGCTCCAGATATTACTCCACAAAAGATAGCAAGCTCATATTTGCCTAAACCCATTGAAATCATTGTAAAGAAAGTCATTACCAATAATGTTACTGAGGTTGCTAAACCATCTAAACCATCAGTAAGATTTACAGCATTTGTAGTACCGGCGAAAAAGAATACCATAAAAGGTATATAAAAAACACCTAAATTCCAGGTCTGGTCAAAAAAAGGTATTATAATATTGGTTCCTACATGTTTGTAAGCGTAATAACTAAACATGAATGAAGCAATTAAAAGCAAACCCATCTTCTGATAAGCCTTAAGGCCTTCATTTTCTTTTTTTAGAATTTTCAACATATCGTCTAAAAAACCAATTACTCCAAAAGCAACAAAGGCATAAAGAGCCATCATTGCTTCCCCTTTTAGGTTTTTTACTAGAAAGGGCAAAGTAATTATTGAGGCTAAAATAAATATTATTCCTCCCATAGTTGGTGTACCAGCCTTTTTTTGATGGCTCTTGGGTCCTTCTTCCCTTATAAACTGTCCAAACTTAAACCATCTTAAAGCTGGTAAAACTACTGGTCCTAATAAAGAAGCTACTACAAAAGCTATCAATACTCCATAAATAATTGTGTAATTCAAATATTCACCCATTTTACCCACCCCTCTCGGGTAGTTCCCTCCTTCATTGGCTCTATATCACTTTATTAAATTCACTAAGTTCTCAAATTTCATTGACCGTGAGGCTTTAAATAAGATTAAATCCCCAGCCTGCAACAAACTTTTTATATATTGTCCAGCTTCTTCTACACTATCAAAGTGAACAAATTTATCATCATTTTGGAAACCTTCCCTATAAGCTTCTTCCGTATCGCCTATACTAATAAGTAGATCTATCCCCTTAAGTTTAGCATAATGAGCTACTTCTTTGTGACCATTATAGCTTTCACTTCCAAGTTCCTTCATTGTGCCAAACACAGCGATTTTTCTTTTTCCTTTCATATTGGACTGAACGTCTAATGCTGCTTTCATTGAATCAGGACTAGCATTATAACAATCATTGATAATTGAATATCGAGGGTATCTTATTAGATCTAATCTCATGGAAGTAGCCTCTAGTTTTTTGAAACCTTCATTGATTTGGCTAATTTCTAAACCTAGAACTCTTCCACATACCACCGCTAACAATGAATTTAAAACATTATGTTTGCCCGGTACATTAATACTAATCCTTGGAGATAATAATTTACTTTCTTCAACAACATTATATTCAATACTTTCCTCAAATAATGATACTTTTTCTGAGTAATAGGAAAATTTTTCTTCAAATCCGACTTTTATCAAATTAATGTTTTTCATTTCTAAGTTAGATAGCAAGTCATTTTCCCCATTCACTATCAGCAGACCATTTTTATTAAAAAAGTCTGTTATCTCAAGCTTTGCCTTTAGTATATTCTTCCTAGAACCTAAGTTTTCTATGTGGGAAATACCTATATTGGTAATAACAGCTATATCCGGTCTTGCTATATCTGCCAATCTATGAATTTCATTAAGATTGTTCATGCCCATCTCTAAAACAGCTATATCATAACTGCTATCTAAATTAAAAATCATTAGAGGCAAACCTATTTCATTATTAAAATTTCCTTTTGTCTTAAAAACCTTATACTTGCTACTTAAAGCTGCAGCTATAAGATCCTTTGTGGTGGTTTTACCTGTAGAACCGGTAACCCCTATAACTTTTAAATCAAGCTTACTTCTATAGTATTTAGCTAAGCTCTTTAAAGCTTTTTTAGTATCATCAACTTTTATAATTGTACTGTTTTTAATCTTATTAACATCGAAAGATATTTCATCAACAATACACAGTAGAGCGCCCTTCTGTACTGCCTCCTCTACAAAATCATTTCCATTAAAAACTTCACCTTTAATTGCAATATAAATATTGCCTTCTGCTATTTTTCTAGTATCAATGGAAATATCATTGTAGTTAAGATTGCTTCCTTTATGATACAGCTTGCCCTCAACTGCTTCTAAAATCTCTTCTAGGGAAATATACTCCATTAAAATCACCTCTGGCTTACCTTTGATCTAGTATTTCTTTAATTATTTCTCTTTCATCAAAATGAATTACCTTATTGTTCTTGAAAATCTGATAATCCTCATGGCCTTTACCTGCAACAACAATAACATCCCCTGGCCTAGCAATTTCTATTGCCTTTTTTATAGCTTCTTTTCGGTTTTCAACAACAATATAGTTATCTTTAGTAATGCCTTGAAGAAGATCGGCGATGATATCCATTGGCTCTTCATCTCTAGGATTGTCTGAAGTTATAACCGCTATATCGCTTAACCTTGATCCAATTTCACCCATTATTGGCCTCTTACTTTTATCTCTATTTCCTCCACAACCAAATACAGAAATTAATCTATTTTTAGTAAACTCTCTAGCAGTATTTAGTATATTAATTAAGCCATCTGGCGAATGAGCATAGTCTACGATAATATCAAAATCTAAGTTATACTCTTTCCCAACCAATTCACATCTTCCCGGCACCTGCACCTTTTCCAAGCCTTTTTTTACAGCATCAAGGTCTATACCTTCTGACAAACAAACTGCTGCTGCAGATAGGGAATTATAAATATTATATTTGCCAGGTATAAATATACTGATTTCCTCTTCCTTATCATTATAGCACAGATTATATTTAGCCCCTCTAGAATGAAGGTAAATATCCTTTGCTCTATAATCGGACTCCTTGTCTATGCCGTAAGTTAATTTAACATTCTTCACGTCACCGTATATCTTTGAACCATAAGTGTCATCCACATTAATAATTGATTTTTCACTATAGGCAAATAACTCCAACTTAGCCTTATAATAGTTTTCAAAGGTTTTGTGAAAATCAAGATGGTCCTGAGTAAGATTGCTGAAGATACCATACTTGAAAGAAAGACCATAAACCCTGTGGAGCTCCAAAGAATGTGAAGACACTTCCATAATACAATAATCTACTTTTTTATCCACCATATCTGCAAATAACTTTTGCAATTCCAAAGACTCTGGTGTAGTTCTTTCTGCAGCAAGCTTTTCATCCCCTATATAGTTAGAAATTGTTCCAATCAAGCCTACCTTGTATCCTGCTTCTTCAAGAATAGCTTTTATCATATAAGTAGTAGTAGTTTTTCCGTTAGTTCCTGTTATTCCTATAAGCTTTAATTTGTCTGCAGGCTTGTTATAGTAATTGGCGGCGCAGATAGCTAGAGCCTTTCTACTGTCTTCCACCAAAACTACTGTAACCTCATCCCCTGCCCATATTTCCTTTTCAGCAATAATAACCTTTGCACCATTTTTTTGTGCTGCTTCTGCATACTTATGGCCATCGGTAGAAAAACCCTTTATGCAAAAAAACAGGTCACCATCACTAACTTTTTTTGAATTGTATTGAAGACTTTTTATGTCCACATCAGTACTTCCTTGAATAAGACGATAATCAATTCCCTGCAAAATTTCTAAGAGCTTCATCCAAACATCCCCTTGCCTTAATGACATATTTAAATTATTGCCACTTTATATTTTCATAAACCTTCTTCTGCACAAAGTTTACTAGCTGATATTAAAGATAGCCAAAACCATTTTTCCTATATCTAGGAATAACGGTTGGATATCTTCAATATTTTAGATAGATTTTTTAATCGCCACCAATTATATCCAGTTCAAAGATTAAGCTAGTCCCTTTCCGAACAGTTTTACCCGGCGATATATTTTGGTCTGCCACTAGCCCTTCGCCTATAAACTGAGATTCTAGTCCTAAATTACTTAATACCGTTTCAGCTTCTTCTTGAGTATAACCAGTTAAGTCTGGTATCACTACATCTTTATTATAGTTTCCACCATTGGTAGTGTAAAGAATAATTTTATCTCCTTCTTTTACCGTATATCCAGGTTTTGGTGTCATATCACTGATAACTTCACCTTCACCCTCTATTTCATATTCCAGATTTATTTCTTTTAAAGCCCTGCTAGCTTCACTTTTTTTCATGCCTCTTAAATCTGGTAATAAGACATCTTTTTGCATACTACGCATTGTATCTTCAATAGATACGTCACCCTTAATTGAAAGATAATTAAATATATCAAAAAAGACTTGTTTAGCTACTGGTGCTGCAATTTGCCCTGCGTAATACTTGGAAGGGTCTGGTTCATCAATGGATATAAAAACTGTTACCTTAGGATCATCTACAGGAGCCATACCTGCAAAGGAGGCTACATATTTCCCAGCTCCATATGTACCAGTCTGAGGATTTACCTTCTGGGCGGTACCGGTTTTTCCGCCTATATGATATCCGTCAATAAAGGCATTTTTACCACCACCTTCAGATACAACCTTCTCCAAGTAAGAACATAGTAAATCTGCTTGTTCTTTTGAAACTATCTGCTTCTTTTCGTAATTCTTACTATAAGTTTCAAAAGTTTCATCTATAATCATCTGATTTTTTTCGTTAACATGGGTTACAGCTTTCATTATGTGAGGTGTCACCATTACACCGCCATTGGCAATAGCATTAAAGGCTGTCATGTACTGGATTGGTGTAACAGTATTACTCTGACCAAAGGAAATGGTAGCCAGGTCTACTGTGGTGATATCCTTAGTCTTCTTCACTATACCTCTGGCCTCACCAGGAAGGTCAATGGCAGTTTTTTTACCGAAGCCAAACTTATTAATATACTCATTTAACCCTTCTGCCTGTAATCTCTCCCCTAATTCCATGAAGCCAACATTGCAGGAATTTTCCAATATTTCAACAAAATTTTGTTCTCCATGACCAGTTCTCTTCCAGCAACGGATTGTCCTATTTGCAACCTTTCTACTACCGCCACAATTAAAAGTATCTGATTCAGAAACTAAGCCCTTTTCCATAGCAGCAATAGCTGTATAAACTTTAAAAATAGATCCAGGCTCATATGTATCACTTACCATTCTATTTCTCCAAAGTTTAGCCATTTCATCTGCAGTGTTAGCCCCTTCTCTAGGCTTATTTGGATTAAAATCCGGCTTGTTTGCCATAGCCAATATTTCGCCAGTTTTAGGGTCCATTACCATAATAGACACAGCTTTTGCCTTATTGTCATTTAGGGCTTGCTCCGCCGCCTTTTCTGCAAAACCTTGAATAGTAGAATCTATAGTTAAAATTAAATTCTTCCCATCTACAGGTTTAGTAAAGTCTGATATAGTATATGGCAGCTCATCGCTCCTTCTATCTGTTTCTGTGATTCTCAAACCAGGAATCCCCTTCAAAACACTATTATACTGTAATTCTACTCCTGCAAGACCATAACCATCGGAATTTGTAGTACCTAAAACATGAGCTAAAAAGTTATTTTTCGGATAATATCTCTGAGTATCCGGAGATACCAGCACTCCATTTATCTTAAGATCTCTTACCTTGTCAGCCTTTTCCTTATCAATTCTTCTGGCTAAAGTGGCAGACCCTCTATCCTTACCACTAGGCAGTGTTTTATATAGCTCCTTCAAAACCTTCTCTGTGTCCATATCCAAAGCTTCAGCAATTTTAGGTGCTATAATTTCAAAGGTTAAATTATTTTTCTTAACATAGGACCTAATGGTATTCATAGCTAAATCCACTCTATAAACATTTGCACTGACAGCTAATTCATTACCATTTCTATCAAATATACTTCCTCTTCTGCCATCTATTTTTACTTCATTTGTCCATTGTTCTATAGCTAGTGCTTTATATTTGTTAGATTGCACTACCATAACATAAAATAATCTTAAGCTTAATGAAAAAAATAAAACGGTAAGAACACCCATAGAAATGAGCATTCTTCGTTTTATTATCACTGTATCTCTATAGTTTTTTTTGCTCAATGCATCAACCCCCGCTAAAATAATAGACTTTTAATCTTGCCTAAAACTTCTTCAGCGAAACTCTCTTTTTCCTCCTGGGGTACTTCTGCAAAATTATTTTTACTAAAGTCAACATAAACTGCTTCTGTGTTCTTTGGTATTGTCATATTAAGTTCATTGTCTGCAGTTTCCTTAATATTAGCTACACTATTTAACTTAAGTAATTGAAACTTAGTATCTTCAATTTGCTGATTAACTAATTTTATATCATTGTTTATTTCAATAATTCTCTGTTGCTTTTCATATATTCTTCCTTCATTATACATAAGACCGATTCCAGCAATAAAAATGGTTACTATGGTTTTAAGAACCCTTCTCTTCTGCATATTTTTTTTATGCTTTAATCTATTTTCTCTTTCAATTTTAGACTTTCTTAATTTTTCATAGTCCCTTTGTCTATTTGGTTCTTTTTCCTGTCTCCTTGGAGCTAGAGCGGCACTACCTCTTACGTATCCTATTTTCTTATCCTCTAACAATTTATTCACCCCACACACAAAATATAACTACCATAATATTTATCTTGTATATATTCGCTCAGCTATTCTTAATTTGGCACTTCTACTTCTAGGATTTACTTCAACTTCATCTTCTGTTGGTTCTATTGGTTTTCTAGTTATCACCTTCAACAAAGGTTTTTTACCACACTGGCAAATAGGAAAGTCTGAAGGACAGGTGCAGGGATTTGCCAATTCCCTAAACTTCAGCTTTATAATTCTATCTTCTAAAGAGTGGAATGTTATTATTGCTATGCGTCCACCTTCTGCCAAGTTGTTCACTCCATCTTCAACAAACCTATTTAAGATTTCCAATTCGCCGTTTACTTCGATTCTTATAGCTTGAAAAGTTCTCTTAGCTGGATGAGGACCTTCCCTTCTAGCCTTTGCTGGTATGGCTGCCTTAATAATATCTACTAATTCAAAAGTACTTTCTATGGTCTTCTTAGCTCTTCTGTCTACTATGAATCTAGCTATTCTTCTAGCAAACCTTTCCTCTCCATAATTCCTTATTATTTTTTCAAGCTCTTCTTCACTGTAACCATTTACAAGATCATAGGCACTGAACTCTTGGTCCCTATTCATTCTCATATCAAGAGGCGCATCATTCATATAGCTAAAACCTCTGTCAGCATTGTCTAATTGATAAGAAGATACACCTAAATCTGCTAATATGCCATCAACCTTTTCTATGCCTAAATTATTTAAAACATTTTTTATGTTTCTAAAATTATCATTAACATAGGTAACATTTTTATACTGGCTTAATCTGGCCTTAGCAGCATTTATAGCTTCCATATCTTGATCTATACCTATTAGTCTTCCTTCTGCTGATAGCTTTTGCAAAATATAACTTGAATGACCTCCTCCACCAAGAGTGCAATCCACATATATTCCATTTTCTTCAATATTTAATCCTTCAATACATTGTTCAGCCATGATGCTGATGTGTTTAAATTCCATACTCTTCCCCTCTTATATGCCTAATTCGCTCATCTTTTCGGCAATCTCATCGAAATTAATGTCTGAATTATTGTATTCATCCCATCTTGCCTTACTCCAAATTTCAATTCTTGTAGATACGCCTATACTTACTATTTCCTTTTCAATTCCGGCATATTCCAATAAATTTTGAGGAATAAGTACCCTTCCTTGTTTGTCTGGCCCTACTTCGTTAGCTCCTGAAAAAAAGAATCTAACAAATGCTCTGGCATCTTTACTGGTAAGCGGAAGCTTCTTTAACTTCTCTTCCATTATTTTCCACTCATCCATGGTGTAAGCATATAAACAACCATCTAATCCTTTTGTAATAACAAAGCTTGTCCCTAATTCTTCTCTAAACTTAGATGGTATAATCATTCTATTCTTATTATCAATGGCATGTTGATACTCACCTATAAACATATTACACCTCAGAATGATTATTAGACATCAAAATCCAAGCCTTAATTTATTTTTTGATATCTATGATTTTTTTATAAACTTACTCCACTTTTAATGAAATTCACTCCACTTCGCTCCACTTTCAACCACTTAATCATATAATTCTATATAAAAATAAAAAACCCTTCTTTTTTTGAAGGGTTTTTTTAAAAAAATTATTTTTTTATTTTAATCGATAATTGATATACACCATCTATCATCATTGCTTAAATACTGCAGTCTTTTGGCAACTTCATCCTCATTAATATCCTTTAAGATCTCGTAATAATCAAAGGGATTAACTCCTCTTATAAAATAGTCTTTTATAAAGTTTCCAAGGCCTTCTATATTGTTAAACCTACTTATAAAAGAACCTACCATCATTTTCTTTACTCTTAGAAAGTCCTGGCTATTTACTATATCAGCCTTTTCTTTTACGTACTCCTTAATTTTTTCCATAACCTTTTCTGCTTCCCTGCTCTCTCCACCTATTATTAGATGGCAATAATCTTCTTCTAAAGCATATTCATAACTAAAACTTTCATTTATTAAACCACTACTGTACATTTCTTCATATAAGTATGAACTTCTGCTAAAGAGAAGTCTACCAATTACGTCCATCTGCAACTTTCTTCTAATGTAGTTCTTTTTATCAAGACCCTGTGTGTCATCCTTAAAGCCTATTATAAAGTTTGGTATGCTTAGACCCATTTTCTTATGTACTTTTCTTTGATTAACTACGGGTTCCTCCCTATACTTCCTTACAGTAAAATCTGCTGAGTCCCTATCTTGAGGCACTGTTTTTGCCAGGATTTTTTCTATAGCTCCTATATCTACATCTCCTACTATTGTCATCACCATATTTTCTGGCACATAGAAGGTATTATAGCAGTCATACAAAAGTTCAGGTGTTATTTCATAAATTGACTCTACTGTTCCAGCTATATCATACCGAACAGGATGGCTATGATACATGCTTTCTAGCGCATTAAAGTACACTCTAAAGCCTGGATTGTCTTCATACATTCTAATTTCTTGTTCTATAATCCCCTTTTCCTTATTTACATTCTCCTCAGTTAGATAAGGATTATATACAAAGCGCACAAGAAGTTCCAAGTTCTCATTGAAACCTTCAGTACAAGTAAAATAATAGGTAGTTATCTGGGCACTGGTATAGGCATTAGGAGAAGCTCCCATTTCTGCAAACCTAGTAAATATGTTACCTTCCTTCTCTTCAAAGAGCTTATGTTCTAAAAAATGAGCAATACCCTTTGGATATTCCTTCATAGGTCCTCCCTTTTTAGAAAACTCTATATCATTTGATCCAAACTTGGTAGTAAGCATGGCAAAGCTCTTTGTATAACCTTTCTTTGGTATAACATAAGTTCTGAGGCCATTAATAACTCCTGTGTACATTTCTTCCTTTATAGCATCAAAATATACTCTTTCCAACATGTAATCACTTCCTTTCTATTCCTTTGTCATAAAGTAAACTGCATTCAGTTCTATAGTATTTGCACATTGAACCACTCTGTCTATATCAACCTTATCTAATTCACTAAGTATATCCTCGATCTTGTACTCTATACCATAAGCTCTTAGGGTTGATATATAATCCATAAAGGAATATTGAGAATCTGTTATAGTTCTTAGATCACTAATAAGCTTTTTCTTTGCACTATTTATTTCTTCCTTGCTAATCTTTCCAGCTTTTATTGCTTCCATTTGAGACTTGCAAATTGTAGTTGCCTTTTCATAATTGCTAGAATCTATACCGCAGGATACTATAAGTAGACCCTTAAATTTTTCTATAAAGGAATAACTGTAATAGGCTAAGCTATTTTTTTCTCTAACTTCATTAAAGAGCTTTGAATGGGTCCCTCCCCCTAATATAGAGTTCATAACAGAAAGACCGAAGTAATCACCATTGAATATAGTTGTATTAGTTCTGTAACCTAAACAGAGTTTTCCTTGATTTACATCCATAACTTCTTTTATCTCTTTAACCTCTCCCTTAAAGGAAGTCTTAGGAATACTTATTTCCTTTCCTGTATTATTGGACAACAAGGAAACCTTATCTCCAAGTGCCTTTTCATCAATATTTCCACAGGCAAAAAGAAACCTAGGACTGTTATTGTAGATCTCCTGCCAAAGGGAAGGCAAATCCTTATTTTTAATAGCTTGCAACCTTTCTATATCACCATATTTATATATAGAGTAGGGCTCCCCTTCTGTTATTATCTCCTGCACCCTCTCCAAGGCATAGCTATCTTTGTTATCCATTCTGGAATTTATTAAGACCTTTAAGTTTTCCTTCTCTGTTTCAAAATAACTTTCATCAAATCCCTTTTCACTAACTAAAGGATTATTAACTACTTCATAAAGAAAATCCAAAGCTTCCTTTAATAAAGCTTCTCCTTCTAGAGCATAGATGTCATTTATACACTGTATGTAGAAATTTAAGAATAGTTTTTCACCTTTCTTTGTTACTACAATATCAAAAACTGCTCCATAAAGATTTTGCAGATGTTCCCATATAGCCTTGCTACTAGGATAGTTCTTAGTACCTCTCTTTAAAAGAGCTGCTATTAAATTATATTCTGTAACTCTATCATCTAGTTCCAAAGGTATAACTAAAGAAATAGCATTGTTTTTAAACTTTTCCGATTTAATAATATTTATGTTGTCCATAATTTTCTTGTATGATGTATTTTAGACAAATACATCAATACTCTCCTCCTTCCTATTTTTCTTTCTTCCTCAATATTCTAGTTACATATATTATATTTTGCCACAAAGTCCTTAATGAATACAGCCTTTTTAAATTGATAATGAAAGTTGAAATAAACTTGCTGCTGGGGTATAATTAAAAATTGGTATCATACAATGAAAGATTTAGTTAAGAAAGGAATGTACATAGATGAAGTTAGGAATAGTTGGTTTACCAAACGTAGGCAAAAGTACATTGTTCAATGCAATTACACAAGCTGGTGCTGAATCTGCCAATTATCCTTTCTGCACTATTGAACCAAATGTTGGAGTAGTTGCAGTTCCGGATAAAAGGTTAGATGTTTTAGAAAAAATTTATAACACAAAAAGAAAAATTCATGCCTCTATAGAATTTTATGATATAGCAGGACTTGTAAAGGGTGCAAGCCAGGGAGAAGGCCTTGGAAATAAGTTTTTATCTCATATTCGTGAAGTAGCTTCTATCGTTCATGTAGTAAGAGCCTTCAAAGACGATAATGTTGTTCATGTAGACGGATCTGTAGACCCTATTAGAGATATTGAAACTATTAATCTTGAACTTATCTTTTCCGATATTGAAGTTTTAGATAGGAGAATGGAGAAAACTGTTAAATTAGCTCGTTCTGGAGATAAACAGGCTAAGGCTGAATTAGACTTGCAGGAAAGAATTAAAGCTCATTTAGAAGCAAGTAAGCCTGTAAGAACCTTAGAGGTAAATGAAGATGAAAGTGAAATTATAAAAGGTTACTTTTTACTAACCTCTAAACCAGTACTATATGTAGCTAATATCTCTGAAGATGACTTAATGAGTGGAAATTTAGAAAATGAATTTGTTAAGAAAATTAAAGAATTTGCCTCAAATGAAAAGTCTGAAGTTATAGTAGTTTGCGCAAAGCTAGAGGAAGAATTGTCTACCTTAGATGAAGAAGAAAAAAAGGAGTTACTAGCAGACTATGGCTTAGAAGAAACTGGTTTAGATAAGCTAATTAGCTCCAGCTACAAGCTCTTAGGTCTAATGAGTTTTTTAACTGCTGGAGTACAGGAAGTAAGAGCTTGGACTATTAAGGTAGGCACAAAAGCTCCTCAAGCTGCAGGTAAAATACACTCTGATATTGAAAGAGGCTTTATAAGAGCTGAAATTGTAAGCTATGACAAATTAGTTGAATGTGGTTCTGAAGCTGCTGCTAAGGAAAAAGGCTACTACAGACTAGAAGGTAAAGATTATATAATGCAGGACGGGGATGTAGTAAACTTTAGATTTAATGTATAAATAACTTAATGAAATAATTAAAAACACAGTACTTTGATATGATACTTCCAAAGTACTTTGTTTTTATTATTTAATTCGGTAAGTCAAACCTATCCTTTTTTCCAATATTCATTGCTTTAAATGAATACTCATAACTTATGTAATCACCCTCAGGTAAATTTTCAAATTCTATATGCCAGGTTCCTTTATAGCCAGAATATTGTTTATCAACACTTAATTTATTACTTTCATCAAATTCCCCTTGTTCTAAAATCTCATTATCTGGACTCTTTATATAATACTTTATTTTTTCTTTAGAGGAAGTAGTGGCTTCTAACTCTAAAAAGGCTTTAACATATCTACGTCCTAAATCAAGAGAAATAGATTGACCAGGCTTAGTTATGTTTCCACTTGCATTTTTTATATCGCCTACACTAAAAAATATTGCAGCCAAAAGTATAATAGAAATTACTAGCACAATACCAATAATAAATTTAATGATTCTACGCCTAAACTTTTTATTCATTCACTTCCTCCTTAATCCTTTTATCCGAGATAATCTTGCCATCCTCCATACATATTATCCTTTTACAATTTGCGGCAACTTTTTCATCATGAGTGGCTACAATAATAGTTTTTCCTTCATTATTTAAACTTTTTAATATATCCATAACTTCTTGGGAAGTCTTTCTATCTAAGGCTCCTGTAGGTTCATCAGCTAATATGGTGTTAGGGTTATTTACCAAAGCTCTCGCAATAGCAACACGTTGATTTTGTCCACCTGATAATTCAGTTGGATACTTGTCCATTTTGTCTCTTATACCTAACTTATCCATAATATCTGTAATTAGTACCTTTCGTTTTTTTCTTGACACCTTAGCATATTCAAGAGGAATCT
>JAAYTB010000158.1 GCA_012523855.1 Clostridia bacterium | reverse complement strand
TTGTGGATAACCTTTTTATTATTTGTTATAAAGTAAGAGAATTGTTGAGAAAAACTAACAACAAACAATAGTTATCCACAACAAAACATAATAAGTTGTGGATAAGGTGGATAACTTATAAAAATTTCTGCAAAACTAAAGAATAATGAGGGGTAATTAAATGCTAATAGAAAAAAACATTGTAAAAGGAAAATTTATTAAAAGGCCAAATAGGTTTAAAGCTCATGTTTTATTAAATGGTGAGGAGCTAGTGGTCCATGTACCGAACACTGGTAGATGTAGAGAAATATTAAAACCTGATTCTACAGTTATACTTAGGGAAGAAAATAATCCTTCAAGAAAAACTCCCTATGATTTAATTGCTGCTTATAAGGGTGATATGCTCATAAATATTGATTCTCATATACCTAATAAGGTTGTAGAAGAAGCTTTGATAGCTAAGAAGGTGGAAGGATTAGAAGAATATGATTTAGTTCAAAAAGAGAAGACTTTCGGAAATAGTAGGTTTGATTTTAAGCTTACAAATACCATTGATAAGAAAGAATACTATTTAGAAGTTAAGGGTGTTACCCTGGAGAATGATGGAATAGCAATGTTTCCTGATGCTCCAACAGAGAGAGGAGCAAAGCATCTAAAAGAGTTGGTGGAGGTTGTGAATTCTGGAAAGGGTGCTGGTGTCTTGTTTCTAATTCAGATAGATAATATAGAAAGTTTTAGGCCTAATGATGAAATGGATAAGGCCTTTGGAGAAGCTTTAAGGTATGCTAGAAATAATGGTGTGGATCTATATGCTTATAATAGTATAGTAACAGAGAATTCTATTACCCTAAATAAAAGAATTCAGCTGATCTTATAATTTATATAAAAGGGATATATTGCATCAGAAGCAGTATATCCCTTTTATGTATGCTGGACATTAGCATAAGCTAATACATTTGTGGTAAAATGATTATAACATATGAAATATAGAAGAATAGGTAGGATATAGGTGAATATATGAAATATAATTTTTGTCCGAAATGTGGAAACAAATTAGTAGAGAAATATAGCTGGGATGAAGGAGGGGTACCCTACTGTATTAAGGATGATATAATGTTTTTTGATACACCTAAACCATGTATAATGGTAGCTGTAATAAAAGAAGATAAGATACTGCTTTTGAAGCAGAGCTATATATATAAAAACTCCAAGGTCCTTATTAGCGGTTATGTAAGCAATGGAGAGAGGGCTGAAGAAACGGTAGTAAGAGAAGTTAAGGAAGAGACAGGAATTAGTGTGAATAATGTAAAGTATCTTGGGAGTGAGTGTCTTGATTCTAAGGAAATCATTATGCTTACTTTTATGGCTAGTTATGCAGGTGGGGAAATTAATAAGTCACAAGAGGTTGAAGATGTGCAGTGGATTCTCTTAGAAGATGCTTTAGGTGAAATGAAGGAAGATGAAATAGGTAAGAGAGTTGTTAATAAGGTTTTAAAGGAAATTAATAATATTGCCTCCGATTAATTGTAAAGAATATGAGCATAATACAAATAGGAGGTGTTTATTTTGAATTTAAATGTAGGCGTAAACTTAGCTAAACAAATGAATAAACTTGTTAAACGTAAAAAGATGCCTTGCCACACTTATAATTGCTCTAATGAAGAAAATGGTGTTTATACAACAATATCTAAGGCTCAATGTAAAAGCGAAAATAAGGGAATCCTTAAAGGTAAGAGTGAATATTATGTACTTGCTGCCGGTGTTATAGGAGCAGTGGCGGCATTAGGCATAGCGGCATCAGCAGCTTCAATGGGAAATAAAAAGAAACACTTTCTGTGGTAAGTGTAAAGATATTACTTAAAAAGATTCAGCAGAAGCTGAATCTTTTTAAGTTAAGGTTAGATACTGCTATTGGATTTAAACTAATATATCTTTCTTGGTAAAATTCAAATGAGATATAATATAAGGTATTATTGTCCATGCTAAAAATATTAATACCACAAAAATTGGTGATGGCAAGGAACTTAAAGTTGAAATTTTTATTTCACCAGTTATAACAGTAGTAGTATTACCATATGTCATAAATAGAAAAGGTAATACTGGTTTTACATAAGGTATAACCTTCAAAATATTAATGGATACTAATAATACTATACTAATAGCTATAGAAGCTGAACTGCTCTTTACTAATGTTGAAATCATTAAGAAAAAGGAAGTAGCAGCCATTATATATAATACTTGCAATAATAGTGATTTTAACAGAACACTAAAGATAGTTGATAAATAAGAACTATTAAATACTGCTATAGCCTCTTTACCAATCATAGCGTTTACTGTAGTTATCTTATAATCCGTTCCTGCTACCATAGGATAAGCTGGATCTCCAAATCCAAATATAAGTCCCATAATAACAGAAGCAATAATCTCTATACCAATGATAACAATACAAGAGGTAGCAAAAGCAGTGATAAATTTAGAAGCTAGAACTTTTCCACGCTTAACTGGTCTTGTAAGTAACATTTTAAGGGTTGGTGGTGTACATTCTGAAGATACTGTATCGGAAGATATTATTATAACAATGATGGCCGTAAATAAGGAACCTAGAAAGGCTATAAGGTAACCAAGCATATTAATGCCTTTTGGACTCATCTCTGACATAGGTCTGATATCTTTATTTAATAATTCTTGGTACTCCAATAAGTTTTTTCTAATTTCTTCTTTTTCACCACTGTCATTAGGCAGACCGTTCAGTTGTTCTTTTAGAATATTAATAGTTTCTTCTACATTGATTCTCCAATTAGGGTCATCTTCTGAAGGTGTATTTTTTATAATCTCAAGACTAGCCTTAGCTTCGTCAAGATTAGCTTGAGCCAGATTTTTCTCTTCTTCGGTCTCTGCCTCTTCTAATTGTTCTTCAAATACCTCAATTATGTATTGCTGAGATTCAATCTGAGCTTCTTTAGTGGTAAATTTATAAGCTACACTTATAAGGAGACAAAGTAAAATACATAATACACCAAGAACGATTGAAGAGATTAGTACTTTTTTTCTTAATAGTAATTTCATAAATTCATTTTTAATTAACCCAATCATTACTTGTTCCCTCCTTCAACAATTTCCAAGTATCTATCTTCAAGATCCTGCTTCTTATTATATATTTCCTCTACAGGAATTTCGTTTTTTGCAAGTTCAAAAACAAGTTGAGGAGTTAAGCCTTTTTCTATTTCAATTACAAAGAGATTATCTTTTAAAGTAGAACTTTTTATAAATGATAGATCTTGCAGAACAAGTGAGCATTTTTCTTGTTCAGTTGTGGATAATACTATAGTATTTAAATTATTTTTTGGATCATCCTCTGATGGGACTATGGTTTCAATAGCTTGTATTTCTCCATTATTTATATAAGCTACTTTATCACAAAGTTGTTGAATTTCAGCAAGCATATGGGAAGAAACAAAAACTCCTATATTTCTTTCTTTCACTAGCTTTTTTATTAGGTTTCTAAATTCAATTATTCCAGAAGGATCTAGGCCATTGGTAGGCTCGTCCAGAATTAAAACTTTAGGATTAGACAAGAGAGCTTGGGCTAAACCTAAGCGCTGTTTCATACCTAAGGAGTATTTTTTCACCTTATCCTTTATTCTGTCCTTAAGTCCAACTAATTCTACTACTTCATCTATATCCTTTTGGCTGATATATTTATTTATTCTGGCCAGTTGGCGAAGATTTTCTAAGCCACTCATATAAAGGTATAATTCAGGGTTTTCTACTACGGCCCCAATATAGCTAAGGGCTTCTTCCCTTTCGGTTTGGATGTCTTTTCCCATGATCTTTATGCTTCCGTTATTTGGATGTATAAGTCCTACAATCATCTTAATAGTAGTTGTTTTACCTGCGCCGTTAGGACCAAGAAAACCAAAGATTTCACCTTCCTGAACTTGAAGAGAAATATTTTTTACTATTGGTTTATGACTGAGAGACTTAGAAATATTATTCAACTCTAAAACGTACAATTGATAAAACTCCTTTCATAAACAGCGTTTAAAGATATGTATTTTATGATATAATTAACAATATGTTAAATATTATACAGTAATGAATTAACTGTTGCAAGGAAGAAAAAAATTATTAATACGTTTACAAAAAATTGGATAACGTTTTATAATTATAAACGTATATATACTTGAATATAATTATCTTAGCTGTAAGGGGACATATTAATATAAACAAGATTAGAAAGAAGGAATGAGCTATGGCAAAGTATGTACCTGAAGTAAAAGGAATTTTAAGAAGTCATATTATTGAACTTCCTAATATTATAAGGGAAGCTAGTGGTATAAAGGTATTTGGAAAGAGATTGAAGTCTTTTATATTTACTACAGATGTTGCTGTTATAAAGAATACCAACGCAGATGCTATTATGTCAGTGTATCCTTTTACCCCTCAGCCATTAATAACTCAAACTCTAGTAGAAGCTGCTGATGTGCCAGTTTTTTGTGGCGTAGGAGGCGGAACTACTATGGGAAAAAGAGTTGTAAATCTAGCTCTAGATGCTGAATTTAAAGGAGCTATGGGGGTGGTAGTAAATAGTCCTATTTCTAATGAAGTTATTCAAGTTATGAGAGATACTATTGATATTCCAATAATAGTTACTGTCATATCTGAATATGAGGATGTAAGGGCTAGAATAGAGTCTGGTGCTAGCATATTAAATGTTTCTGCTGCCAAGAATACTCCTGCCTTGGTAAAGAAAATCAGAAGTAATTTCCCTGATTTCCCTATAATAGCTACAGGTGGCCCCTCTGATGAGAGTATTCTAGAAACAATAGCAGCTGGCGCTAATGCTATAACCTATACGCCACCTACAGCGGCGGATGTTATGAATATGCTAATGAATAAGTATAGGGACAGATATAAAGATGAATACCAAGAGTAAGAAGAATTTTGTATAAAATGGGTGATATTATGAAAGGTGTGGTATACTACTTTAGTGGTACTGGCAATACAAAATGGGCAGTTGATAAGTTCAAAATGTATTTTAATAAATATGGCATTGATCTTGATAGCATAAATCTAGAGAAGGTAGGTTTTACAGAAAATCAATATGATTTTTTAATAATCGGAACGCCAATATACTTTGATGATACGCCAAGGATTATTAATAAATTTGTTAATGCTTTACCGGAAAGTCATAATAAAATCAACTGTATTATTTTTGCTACAAACACCTGGGGGAATTCTGCTGCCCTTGATCTATTAGGAAAACGTATGAAGAAGAAGGGATATAATCTTATATCCCAAGTAAATATAATGATGCCTGCTAATCTAAAGTTTAAAAGCAAGGTAGAGGTCTTTAAGGATAAGACTTCAATTAAAACTTTGACTAGCGCAGCTAATAAGATAAAGGGTGTAGTTAAGGACTTTCTTGTAGATAGGTCTAATATAGAAAGCACTAGTAGGAGACAAGTATATATAAAAAAAGTAAAGGATATGGTTAGTAACTATAAGAAGAAAAACTTAGTTAAATACTTAAAGTCCACAGATAGATGCACAAGCTGTGGTGTATGTCTACGAAACTGTCCTTGTAGCAATATAACTTTAAATAATGGACAAGTAGTTTTTCATAGTAATTGTATTATGTGTATGAGATGTATGTGTATATGTCCTCAAGAATCTATAACCTTTAAGGGTTATAGATTGGCTAGAAATAAGAAATTAGTAGTAAGGAACTTAAATATAGTATAATGAAAGGTGTAACTTAGTTACGCCTTTTTTATGGTGGAATTTATTTTATATAAGGATATCTATTATAATAGGTTGATAATGAGGAGGAATAGAATGGCTGTAGGCGGAGATAACTGTAAGCATTGTCCAGAGTATAAGGAAAAGAAATGTGATGGGAAGGTAGATAACTGTCTTTGTAGAAGATGCCCTAGAAACCTAGGTAATTGCCTTATGTTAAGGTATTGTAGGGAAACAGAATCTGCACTAATATAAAATCTAAGATCTGACCTATAAAAGCTGCTTAGCAGCTTTTTTTTATATATAAATATTTTCTGCTAGCAATGGGAATAATAACTTTTAGGGATTTTAAAAAGAACCATAGATTTTATCTTGATATTTATGGAATTTTGGAGGTATCAGCAATGGTGTCAGAAGAGTTAAAAAGTATGGTAGCAGAGAACTGTCCTGGATATGAGCCTTATTTTACTATTAGATTCCTTAGTGATTCTTCTGTTACAGCAAGTTGTGAAAGTTGCAAGCATTGGGAAAAAGGAAGGTGTACTATAGATTATTTTCATAGTATTACAGAAGTATTAAAAAGAAACTAAGAAATTATTATATAGCACAAACTATATTGAAGAAAGGGTAGAAAGGTGAAAGAAAGGTTGTTTTCAGAAAAATGAAGGATTATAAAGAGTAAACTTCATAAAAATGCAAAATAAAAAAGTGATAAAAGTGAAGAGAATTTTTGTGGACAATATACATAAAATGTCTATGACCAACGGACATATAAAAAAACGGCGATAAATCTAGTAAAAAACAAAAAAAACAGTGGATAAAGTTTTGACAAATGCATAATATTAGTAGTATAATAATTTATGGAATTTTAATAAATTGCAAGATATATTTTATAAACTTGTAGATGTAAAGTATAGTCAAGTAATTTTAACTATAGTAAATACATTTACAAAGCAAGACTATATAAATGGGGGGTTAATAATGTATCGAGTATTAGTAACAGATGGTATGGAGGCTAGTGCAATAGAAAAATTAAAGTCTCTAGGCTATGAGGTGGTAGAGCAGTTTTATGAGCCAGAGGCTCTTGGGGAAGCTTTACAGGAATTTGATGTAGTAGTTGTAAGATCAGCTACAAAAATAAGAAAACCTATTATTGACAAGGCTTTAGAAAATCCAAGATTAAAGCTTATAATAAGAGGGGGAGTAGGAGTAGACAATATTGATGTAGCTTATGCTACAGAAAAGGGCATTAAGGTTTCAAATACACCAAATGCCAGCAGTGCATCTGTTGCAGAGTTAGCACTTGCTCACATGTTTGCATTAGCTAGATTTGTTAATATATCTAATGTAACCATGAGAGAGGTGAAATGGGAAAAGAAAAAGTATAAAGGAGTCGAAATTGCAGGTAAGACTTTAGGACTTATTGGTTTTGGAAGAATTGCCAGGGAATTAGCTAAGAAGGCTAGTGCTCTTGGTATGAAAATAGTTTATCATGATATAGTAGGTAAAGCTGAAGGTTTTGATGACTATCAGTATTGCGAATTTGAAGAGTTATTAAAGAAGGCTGACTTCTTATCCTTACACATTCCACTAGATAAAAATAAGGGAACTGTTATTGGTAAGGAAGAAATTGCTCTTATGAAAGATGGTGCATACCTTATAAACTGCGCTAGAGGTGGAGTTGTTTGTGAAGAGTCCCTATTAGAGGCCTTAAATAGTGGAAAGATATCTGGTGCTGGCATAGATGTGTTTGAAGAAGAACCAACTAAAAATGAAGAATTAGTAAATCACAGAAATGTGTCAGTAACTCCTCATATAGGAGGACAAACTGTTGAGGCTCAGGAAAGAATTGGTGAGGAAATTGTTAGTATTATAGAGGAATTCTTTAAAAAATAATGATCTAGTTATTAGGAATAATAAGCGCATTGCTCTATAAAATAGTAGGGCAATGCGATATATATTGTTTAGGAATATCTTTTAGGGCAATGTTCTAAAGATGTCTTGTATTTTAATTTAAAAAACTGAGGTGAAAAGATAAATGGCGATAATTAGACCTTTTAAGGCAGTGAGACCTGTGGCAGAATTAGCAGATAAAGTTGCAGCTCTTCCCTATGACGTTATGAACACAGATGAGGCTAGGGAGATGGTGGAAGGTAATCCCTACTCCTTTCTTCATGTAGATAGGGCAGAAATTGATTTAGACCCATCTGTAAATATTTATGATAAGATTGTTTATGAAAAGGCTAGAGAAAATCTTAATAGGATGATTGATGAAAAAATCTTTATAAGAGATAAGGAGTCCTATTTATATATATACAGGCAAATAATGAATGGACGAGCGCAAACTGGTATAGTTGCATGTAGCTCTATTGATGATTATAGAAATAATGTTATAAAGAAGCATGAGCATACAAGGGCGGATAAGGAACAAGATAGAATCAATCATGTGGACTATTGCGATGCAAATACTGGACCAATATTTTTAACTTATAGAAGTCGTGATGAAATTAATAAAATTGTAGATAAGTACACTGCAAAGGAGCCTATTTATAATTTTATTGCAGATGATAAAGTGACTCATATGGTTTGGAAAATAGATAAGGAAGAGGATATCAAAGCCTTAGTTGATCAATTTGAAGCTGTAAAAAGTTTATATATAGCAGACGGACACCACAGAACTGCTTCTGCTGTTAGAGTAGGAATGATGAGAAGGGAGCAGAATCCAAACTATAATGGAGAAGAGGAGTTTAACTATTTCTTATCAGTTATATTCCCAGACAAGGACCTTCAAATTATGGATTACAACAGGGTTGTTAAGGATTTAAACGGTCTTTCAAGGGATGAATATATGGCTAAGGTTTCAGAGAAGTTTCATGTAAGTTTATATGAAGGAGAGGGGCCGTATAAGCCTGAGGAGAAGCACAGCTACGGAATGTATTTAGAAGGAAAATGGTATAGGCTTGTTGCCAAGGAAGGAAGCTATGATTCTAATGATCCTGTTGCAAGATTGGATGTATCCATATTGCAAAATAATCTTCTTAAGCCTATCCTAGGAATAGAAGACCCCCGTACCAGCGATAGAATCGACTTTGTAGGAGGAATTAGGGGTTTAGAGGAACTAGAAAGAAGAGTAAATAAAGATATGAAATTAGCATTTTCTATGTATCCTACCACCATAGCTGACTTGATGGCAATTTCCGATGCGGGAGAAGTAATGCCTCCTAAGTCTACTTGGTTTGAACCAAAGCTTAGAAGTGGCTTATTTGTCCATGAGTTATCTTAAAGACTCAAGAGAACAGGAATTTTATGAATTATTACCATAAAACTATCAGGGTTAGAGACTTTTAAAAGTCCTTAACCCTGATAGTTTTTATTTTTATAACTTACAAATATATTGAGCAGACCCAATGTAGTATAGTTCTTAAATAAATTGCCAATATTAAACTTAGTATAATTAGTAGGAGGTAATTTTCATGAAGGAAGTAAAAAAGGATATATACTGGGTAGGGGCTATGGACTGGAAGGTGAGACATTTTCATGGCTATGAACTTTCCACCCATAGGGGTAGCAGCTACAATGCCTACCTAATAAAGGATGAGAAAACCGTTTTAATAGATACGGTGTGGGAGCCTTTAACAGATAGATTTTTAGAGAATCTTAGGGAAGTTGTAGATATAAAAAAGATAGACTATATAGTAATGAACCATTTGGAGCCGGACCATTCAGGAGCTTTACCAGTGCTAATGGAGTATATACCAGATGCCACTATTATTGTGTCTAAAAGAGGGTCAGATAGTATAAAAGAACACTATCATAAGGATTGGAATCTCAAGATAGTTAAGCAAGGGAAAAAGCTTAATATAGGGAAAAGGGACCTGATTTTTATAGAAGCTCAAATGCTACACTGGCCAGACAGCATGTTTACCTATCTAAGTGGAGATAATATATTATTTTCAAATGACGCCTTTGGCCAGCACTATGCCTCTTCAGAACTTTACAATGATTTAGTAGATGAGGCAGAGCTTTATCAGGAAGCCTTAAAGTATTATGCTAATATATTAACTCCTTTCAGTAGATTTGTAACAAAAAAGATTGAAGAGCTTAAAGGTCTTAATTTGCCTATAGATATAATAGCACCTAGTCATGGTATCATCTGGAGAAAGGATCCTATGAAAATTGTGGAGAAGTACTATGAATGGGCCCAAGGAAAGTCAGGAAAAAATGCAGTGGTAATTTACAATTCTATGTGGGGAGCTACTCACAATATGGCAGAGCATATAGGTAAAGGTTTAGGGGCAGCAGGGATAGAGTATAAAATATTTAATAGTGCTACAGCTGATAAGAACGATATACTGGCAGAAGTCTTTAAAGCTAAAGGGGTTATGCTAGGTTCGTCAACGGTGAATAATGGCTTGCTTACATCCTTGATGCCTATTATAGAAGATTTAATAGGACTAAAATTTTCTAATAAGATTGGGGCAGCCTTTGGCAGCTATGGTTGGAGTGGAGAATCTCCTAGATTACTATCAGAATATCTAAGCAAGGCTAAGATTGAAGTGGTGCAAGAAGGGCTTAAAGTTAAGTATATGCCTGATGATAAGGAGCTTGAACAATGTTTTGATTTTGGAAAGAATTTCGGTAAAATTCTATTAGAAAAGTGTTAATGGGAAGGCTTTTAAGTCTCCCCATCATCTTCAATATAGATATTGTTTTCGTAATGGTCATCCCCATCATCTAAGTCCTCTTGAAAATCATCCTCATGATTATTATCTGTAAAGGGTAAGAGGGCTTTTTGCAATTGAGTTAAAAAGTCATCTGTGTCTTCTAGGGGCGGTGCTATGTTTTCTCTTCTTTCATTTTTTCTAGATTCTTCTCTAGCTGTTGTTTTCCTTTCCTCATATAAATCTTCCTTAAGAGAGGATGCCGATTTATAGTCCATATCAAGGATGTAAAAAATAAAGCTATAAATTTTTCTGCCATCAACCAACTCAAAATATGCATCACCTATATAAATATCAATATTGCTTATAGCTTTTACGTCACCATCTATTTCTATATGTGTATTATAAGGAAGATATAGCTCTACTTGAATTGTTCTCTTAGATCGATTTTCAGGTATATAGCATACTTTAAGTTTTTTAAAGCCGTCTAAAATTATTACACTACCCTTGGGACCCTTTATTATTCTATGATTTTTTATATCTACACTGACCCCTATATGAGTAAGTTCCTTTACTCTAGGCCTGTTGCTAGGTATAAATATATAGTCAATATGGGAATGCTGTAACAGTTGTCCCTTGACCCTCTTAGGTAGATCTTTTTCCTGAGTAATACCTGTTACGCTTATAAAATTACGGAGCATATCTACTAACCTCTTAAGAAGTGCTTCTCATTATATATATTATTTTTCCTCTTATATTATTCATAAAGTAGCTGACTTATTCTGAACAAATGTGGGGTAAATGTCATATTTTATACTATGGTCTATCTCTAGTATTTTTCAGGATTATAGATTAGGAGGAAATATAATGAGTTTACCAATAGATAAGTATTTAGTTATGACAAAGGAAGAGGGCTTTGAAAGCAACAAAAGAAGGATAAGGGTAGTGGTTAAGGATTGGGATGGTGCTTTTGCTGATAAGGCATTAGTAAAACTATACTCAGAGAAAAAGGACAAATCATTACATCTTTTAGGAGAAGGGTATACAGATAAAAAAGGAGAAATTATTATAAATGGCCTTAAGAAAAATAAAAGTTACAAGCTAGAGGTTATTTATCAGGGAGTAGTTGAGAATAAGTTAATAGAAGCTAGAAAAGTAGTTGAAGATGAGTACTATGAAGATTATGGATATGATGATGAAGATCTGGAGGAGTAGATCATAAAATAGGTATAAAACAAAAAGTTAAAAGGCCTTTCCCCGGCCTTGCCGAGGAAAAGGCCTAATTTGTTTTGTGAAATTTTAGCGTCCCTCAATTTAATCATCTTTTCATAAATTAAAGCTATCCAGTATTTGTAGAAATCGAAAAACTCTATGTGTGGTTGAGTGTCTAGATCGAACCATTCTATAGCCTTCTTCAACAATTTTAAGGCGTTCCTCTTCATGGGCTAAATAATATTCAGCCTTCTGGGCAAAATTATCTTCATTTATATCTACAAAGTGAACACCAGGAATGAAACCTAGGTCTTTTAATTCCTTAGAAGCAGGTGCTAGTAATAGAGTTTTACTGGCTAGAACTTCGTAATATTTTATTAGAGGATAGTGATAGATAGAATCGTCTGTGATGAATATTTTCGCTCTGTTTATTTCTTTAGCATAACTTTTACCGAAATAACTGTCTTTGCCTGTGTTTGTATAGCCGGGATGAGGCCTATAAACGAAACCTTTTCTGCCTTTAAAGTGAAGACGCATAGTTTTTCTTAAAGGATATACTTTTGAAATCATGCCCATCATTAGAATATCAAATCTTTTTCGTAAACCATAATCTTTGAAAATATCAGTGTTGACAAAGTGTGGTATCCAATACATATATTTTCTAAATTCAAAGTAATCCTTGTAAAAGGCATCCCGGTAGATTGAAAAAATGATTTTTACATTGTTATCCACAATGTATCTTTTTCTTTCCTCTGTTTTATAATGTAAATCGTGCATAATAATGCCGAAAGGAATTTTTAGAGAGGAAAGTCCAGTGATTTGAGGAGATCTAGTATGCTTCATATCGTTAATTAGAATAAAATCTGGCTGTAAATTAAGCTTGTCTAAGATTTCCTGTATATTGCCGGGTTCATACCAAAGAGTTAGATCTGAATATTTGGATAATTCTTCAGAAAAATATACCGTATTTCTTTCAATATTGTTAGTAAAGTCTTTGGTAATAAATAAAATCTTATATGGTTTCATTTATACCACTCACCTTTTTAATATTTACTATATTTTTTATAAAATCTAGGTGTTTTTTATAGTAAATATTAATAAATTTATTGTATCTGCTTTGTAAGTCCTTGTAGTTTAATCTTATATATTGGATTTTTTCTAATATGCTTTCTGCTTTTACCTTATCTGTAGGAATACATAGTTTTGTTGAATTTATAGAATCGCAAAAATCGTATCCTTTTAAGCCGTAACTGAGACAAATAAATGGCTTTTTATATGCCATGGAGAGAATATTAGCATGGAGCTTGAAGTTAATTGTAAATCTACACTTTTTAATTAAGCTGACAATTTGATACACATTATAAAGTTTATCTATGCATCTTACTTTTTTACCTATAAAGTCATTGGCTAAATTTTTACAAGCGTCTATATCTTTTCCCCAAACGGGATATATAACAATCTCATATCCACTGTTTAGCAGGCTACTAATAACCTTTTTAAGTTCTTCCTTAATAGCTTCTTCGTTTTCTCCTAAAATTCTATTAAAGGAAGTCCCCCAGTTTACTAGTACTAATTTCTTGCTTGGTAAAATATCATTGAAATCTTGAAAGTTTGGGATCTTTGGAAATACCTTATCGAATATTATGCCAGGATCACCTATGGTTTCTACCTTTTCCGAGTTAATTATATATTTCGTAAGGTTTCCTCTTACCCCGCTAGCTATAGAGTATTCCATAAGAGACTTGTAATAAGGGTTTGAACCAACAGTCATATTATTTCTTTTTTCAGTATAATCATTAAGAGTCTTATCAGTGTAGTCCCTGGTTCTCACATCTATACCACTGCCCCATATGGCTATAGGAATACCTTGCTGTGCAACCTTTAGAGAATATAAGACAAAGGGACTTGCAGAGGATTCTGTATGCTTACCTAGTAAAGAACCTCCACCTAAAACAACTAAGTCATAATATTTTAAATCCACCTTTTTGTTAGAAAAGGGGCAATAGTAGTTAACAATAATTTCAGGTGAAATATTTGAAATCATCTTTCTAAAAACATCATATAATAAGTCATCACCGATATTACCGTAGCCTAACCAACCTAAATATAATATTTTCTTATAGTTCACTACTTCAACTCCTTAAGGCTTTGGAATTAGGATCCTATCAAAGCACTTTCTATAGTTTTAATACTTGTATGTTATTAGCATATGCATTGTATAAGGCTAAAGTGAATATACTGGGCCAATTAATAATAATTTTTTGTAGAAATATGAGGAATTTTACCTGTAATATATAAATGAAATTTTTAGCCTGTTTTACTTGTTATGAAGTAGAATAAAAGATTCAGCTAAGCTGAATCTTTATCAATAATTTATTCCTTTGAAAACTTACATCTTATAAAGTAGTTTTTTTGCTCCACTTGTTTCATGACCTAAAGCATTAACTGCCTCTTCAATAGCAGCGTTAATTAACAATTTAAGATTTTCAGTAGGCTCTATATTTAGTATTTCTAATACATTATTTACAACTCTATCTGCAACTTCAGCTCTTTGATCTTTTTTTATCTCCCCTGTATGATAGAGCTGTTCAGCGTTACCTACAGCTATTTTTGCCCACTTTGCAATGATTTCAAGAATATCCACTACCTTGTTATCTGGCAGTGCCTGATTTAAAAGGTCTACAGTATAATTAGCTTTGTTTACAACCTTATTTGCAGTAGCAAAGTAAGAGGTCAAATTTATCCCTCTCTTTTTTAAGAAGGGGACTAGGCCAACAACAATAGCAATTACCCCTATAGTTACGGCCAAGATTATGATATAAGTCGATAATTGACTAGCCATGGAAGTTTCCTCCTTTTACTTTTGTATACTACAGTATATTCTGGCAGAAAGGAG
>JAAYTB010000157.1 GCA_012523855.1 Clostridia bacterium | reverse complement strand
GGTTTTGCAAATCTATAGAATCTGTAAAATTAAAATATGAAATTTAAAAGCTCATTTTCAATGAGCTATCGCTCTATACCTTTTTTTATTTAATTTTATAGATTTAATTATGCAATTTCCTCAATTATGTAGCTTATTTGCTTATATTAATAATAATATATTTTTCTAATTAATTTAGCAATATAATAATGATATTTCCCTATTCTTTAAATTAAACAAAAAAGAAAGTAGCCTAGTAAAATAAACTTAGGATGCTACCTTCCTTTCATACGTATCAGATATTAATAATTATAGTCAAATAGTAATATATTACAACTGATGAAAAAATAATACTATCAAATCTATCTAAGATACCGCCATGGCCAGGAATTAGATTACTATAATCTTTAACTCCCACATATCTTTTAATTGAAGAGGCTACTAAATCTCCAAATTGAGATATAGCTCCACAAATGAGACCGATTACTGCATAATGTATAGGATTCATTATAGAGAACCTTGATTCCATAATTAAACCAAATAATAAAGTTATTATGGCTGCACCTAATGCTCCGCCTATAGAACCTTCTATTGTTTTCTTTGGGCTAACTTTAGGGCATAATTTCCTCTTTCCAAATGCTTTTCCAGAATAATAAGCTGCAGTATCACAACCCCAGGAAGTTATAAATACTAGCCAAACTAGTACGTTACCTCCAACCTTAAAATTAATTAAAGGAATAAAACTAAAGAAGACAGAAACATATATAACACCAAGTAAACTCAATGCCGAATCAATAAAGCTAAATTTTATATTAATAACAGGGATACATAATAAAACTAATGTTAAAATTACAAGAAAGCTACCTAAATGATCTCCGTTCTTATTTATCATTAACAATGCATAATAGATTATTGATGCAGCATAGCATATAATAGTTGAGGGTTTAAAGTTTTTTGTTTTTATAGAATTGTAAAATTCACGCATAGCAATTAAAGAAATAACCATAATAAAAGCGGCTAAATAATAATCACCTAAAAAAACAAATATAAAAAAAGGCGAAATTAAGAGCGCACCTATGTATCTGTTGTTCACCAGACTCCCCCCTTTATTTTATATTTCCAAATCTTCTATCTCTATTTTGATAGTCTCTTATTGCCTCATGTAGATCTTCAACAGAAAAATCTGGCCAGTTGATACCAGAGTACCAAAATTCAGAATAAGCACTCTGCCATAATAGGAAGTTACTTATTCTTTTTTCACCGCTGGGCCTTATAATTAGATCTGGATCTGGCATACCAGCAGTATATAAAAAGTCATTGAATGATTCCTCGTTAATATCATTCACATCAATTATTCCATCTTTACATTGTATCAACATTTTTTTAATAGCATGAATTATTTCCTGTCTGCCACCATAGTTAAGAGCCAGATTAAGAACAACTCCATTATTGTTTTGAGTCTTATTATAGGCCTTTATTAACTCATCTTGACATAGTAAAGGTAATTTTGAGATATCTCCTATATGGTTAACTACAACATTATTTTTATGCAACTCTTCAATTTCATTCCTTAAATATTCTGCTAATAATTTCATCAGTGCATTAACTTCGTCTTTGGGTCTTTTCCAATTTTCTGTAGAAAAAGCGTACAAAGTTAAATATTTTATACCTAACTTGTTACATTCCTTCACAATTCGACGGATAGTCTCAACACCTGCTCTATGCCCCATGGTCCTTGGGAGTTTTCTCTCTTTTGCCCATCTTCCATTGCCGTCCATAATTATAGCAATATGCTTAGGCATATTCCCATCTAAAATATTATCTTTCTTTTCTCTACTTTTTCGAAATAAAAACATAAACAGCACATCCTTACAACACTGATGATATTAGAAATAAAACCTGCAAAGTGCAGGTTTATATTGTCATTATTTCTTTTTCCTTTACCTCAACAATTTTGTCTATTTCTTTTATGTAATTGTCGGTCTTTTTTTGTATATCATCTTCTGCCTTTTTTATTTCATCTTCAGACATTTCTCCATTTTTCTTTAAAGCCTTAATTTTATCATTTGCATCTCTTCTAATAGTTCTTATTGCTATTTTAGAATCTTCTCCTGTTTTTTTCACTTGCTTTACTAAATTTCTTCTAGTTTCTTCTGTTAGTTCAGGAATTAACATTCTAATAACAGTACCATCATTAGTGGGATTAATGCCTAAATCTGATTTCAAAATTGCTTTTTCAATAGCTTTTAAAGTACTTTTCTCCCAAGGCTGTATAAGAAGCATTCTAGGTTCAGGTGCAGATACATTAGCCACTTGATTTAGAGGCATCATGCTACCGTAGTATTCAACCTCAATTCTATCAAGTATAGTCGGATTAGCTCTACCAGCCTTCATAGTAGCCAAATCAGCCTTTAAAACTTGAACAGTTTTTAACATTTTTTCTTCGGCTTTATTTAATATTTCCTTAATCATACATAACCTCCTCTATCCTTTTGATACTATTGTACCAAATTTTTCTCCCTTTGCGGCCTTTTTTATATTACCTGGTTCATCCAAAGAAAATACTATTATAGGAATGTTATTGTCCATGCATAATGAAGTAGCAGTAGAATCCATTACTTGAAGTCCCTTTTCTAAAACCTGTATATATGTTAATTTATCAAACTTTTTAGCATCTTGATATTTATGAGGATCCTTGTCATAGACCCCGTCTACCTTTTTAGCTAATAGAATTACATCTGCTTCTATTTCCGCAGCTCTTAATGCAGCAGTAGTGTCAGTTGAGAAATATGGATTCCCGGTGCCCGCTGCGAATATGACTACTCGACCTTTTTCCAGATGTCTCATAGCTCTTCTTCTAATATAGGGCTCTGCTACCTCTCTCATCTCGATTGCAGTCTGAACTCTTGTCATAACCCCAATAGACTCTAAAGAATCTTGAAGAGCCATAGCGTTAATACAAGTAGCTAGCATCCCCATATAATCTGCAGTAGTTCTATCCATTCCTGTTCCATTTCTGCCTCGCCATATGTTACCGCCGCCTACTACAGCTCCTACTTCTATACCCATGTCAACTAATTCTTTTATTTCTTTTGCTATTCTAGTTGCTACTTCAAAATCAATACCATATCCTTGTGGGCCTGCTAGAGCTTCACCAGATAATTTAAGCATGATTCTTTTATAATTTAGGCTCATCTTAATCCCTCCAAATGAAAGTAAAATACTTCAAAAAAGGAACACTGCAGTGTTCCTTTCTTTACTTAACCTGCTGCATTTGTTTTTGTACTTCTTCAGCAAAGTTTTCTTCCTTTTTTTCTATACCTTCTCCTCTTTCATATCTTACAAAGCTATTTACAGTGATAGTCTTTTCTATTTCCTTTGACTTTTCCTGAAGGTACTTAGTAATTGTGTAATCAGGATTTTTAACCCACATTTGTTCTAATAGGCAAACTTCTTTTAAGTATTTTTTAATTCTTCCTTCAACCATTTTTTCTACTATGCTTTCAGGTTTTCCTTCATTTAATGCCTGAACTCTGTATATTTCTTTTTCCTTCTCTAAAGTGTCTTTATCAACACTGTCCTTATCTAAGAACATTGGATTAGCAGCTGCTACTTGCATAGCTATATCCTTAGCTACTGTCTTAACGACATCGTTTTGAACCTCGCAAGCAAGTTCAACTAAAACACCAATTCTTCCGTTACCATGAACATAGCTCTGAATCAAGCCTTCTTCTACTGAAACTTTTTCAAATCTTCTTACAGTCATGTTTTCTCCAAGTTTTGCTATAAGTGCAGTTATCACGTCTTTAACTGTAACACTCTCATCAGCTATGTACTTTTCATTAATAAACTCTTCTACAGTAGTTACATTTGTTTTAGATACCTGCTTTGCTAAATTTTTAGCTAATTCAACAAACTCTTCGTTAGCCGCTACGAAATCAGTTTCGCAGTTAAATTCTATAATACCAGCAGATTTCATATCATCTGATATGTAAGTTTCTACTATACCTTCAGCAGCAACTCTACCAGCTTTTTTAGCAGCAGCAGCAAGACCTTTTTCTCTTAAAACTTCAACAGCTTTTTCCAAATCACCATTAGTTTCAGTTAAAGCTTTTTTGCAGTCCATCATTCCTGCTCCAGTTCTCTCTCTCAATTCTTTAACAGTTTGTGCAGTTATCATGTATTATTCCTCCCTATCAAACTTAATTTAAAAGGTAAATGAAGCACAGCCTCACCTACCTCTAGTGAAATTACTCAGCCAATTGTTCTCCTTGACGACCTTCTATAACAGCATCAGCAACCTTTGATGTTATAAGTTTAACAGCTCTGATAGCGTCATCATTACCTGGTATTACGTAGTCTACTTCTTCTGGATCGCAATTAGTATCCACGATTGCAACTACTGGTATACCTAATATTTTAGCTTCAGAAATAGCATTTCTTTCTTTTCTAGGATCCACAACAAATAATGCACCAACATTACCCTCTGTCATGTTTCTTATTCCACCTAAATTCTTTTCCAATTCTTTTTCCAGATGTTTTAATTTAATAACTTCTTTCTTAGGAAGAACATCAAATGTACCATCTTCCTCCATTTTATTCAATTCTTCAAGCTTTTGAATTCTTGTTTTAATGGTTCTGAAGTTAGTTAACATTCCACCTAACCATCTATTCTTTACATAATGCATTCCACATCTTACTGCTTCTTCTTCTATAGCTTCCTGGGCTTGTTTTTTAGTTCCTACAAAAAGAATTTCTTTTCCTTCTGCTGAAATAGTCTTGATAAACTCATAAGCCTCTTCAATTTTCTTTACAGTTTTCTGCAAGTCAATAATATAAATACCATTTCTTTCTGTGAAGATATATGGAGCCATTTTAGGATTCCATCTTCTAGTTTGATGTCCAAAATGAACACCTGCTTCTAATAATTGTTTCATTGAAATAACTGACATATTTTTTTACCTCCTTGGTTTTTACCTCCACCATCTTCATTCCCACAAAAGACTTTTCAGCACCATTTTGTGAATTAGATGGTGTGTGTATTTTCTTACCCCCAGTAGTATATCATAAGGGTAAATTATCTTCAACATTTTTTTAAAATCTTATTCTATTATTTTATTTTGTCTAGTTCTTCAACTAGTTTTTCATTTAAGATTTTTATATGAGTTCCCTTCATTCCAAGAGATCTTGACTCAATAACCCCGGCACTCTCAAATTTTCTAAGAGCATTTACAATTACTGATCTTGTAATTCCTACCTTATCTGCAATTTTTGATGCCACCAAGAGACCCTCGTCCCCCTCTAGTTCATTAAATATGTGCTCAACAGCTTCTAATTCGGAATAGGAAAGAGTCCCAATTGCTAGCTGTACTATAGCTTTTTTTCTAGCCTCTTCCTCAATTTCATCTGTTTTAGCTCTTAAAATTTCTAAACCAACAATTGTTGCACTATATTCAGCTAAGACTAAATCGTCATCAGTAAATTCGTCACCAAATCTAGCTAACAATAAAGTAGCCTGTCTTTCTCTGTTTCCTACAATAGGCACTATTGTAGATATCTTATTATTTAAGGCACAATTACCTTCTTCCGTGAAAACACATACACCTTCATTGAATAAATTAGATAAAGTCTCACCGACACTTAATAATTTCTTGTTATAGCTTTCTGGAAATCGCATTTCACTAATTATAGTATCCTTTACAATGTCACATTCAAAACCACCTGCAAAATTATAGCCAAGAATCTTTCCTTTTCTACTTATTACATAGACATTGCAAGATAAAACCTCGCTTAGCAACTTACATATTTCATCGAAAAGCACTGGTTCAGCACCGGACTTCTGTAGTATTTTATTTAGTTTTCTTGTTTTATCTAATAGCGAAGACATTACTTTACCTCCTAGTTCATTGCAACTTTTACATACCAACTTTCAATTGTTGTAATATTTTAAAGTTTCAGAATTATTTCTAATTGCCTTATTATAATATCACACCCCCCGAACTTTTTCAACTTTTCTTATGATTTCAAAATCTTCGCTTTTGTAACTAAAAATTATTTACTTTCCCTACTTAAAATTAAATTTTTTCAAATTGATTTAGGGTTCCGTCTTGGATTATTTACTTATAATGGCTCAAGAACTGATAAATCTCAGTTTTTCGAGACAAGTAATAAGTAAGTATCCGTGAAGGAACCCTATTCAAACAAAATTATGAAATTTTATTGCTCCGTTATTTGGTGTTTACACTCATTGTTGGAACAGGCATAATAATTACCCTTAGCTTTGCTATATCTTAAAACCATCATACTATCGCATTTTTCGCAACGCTTATTAGTAGGTTCATACCAGCTTACAAATTTGCATTCAGGATAATTGTCACAACCGTAAAACTTTCTTCCTTTTTTACTCCTTTTTACTACTACCTTACCACCACAATCAGGGCAAGCTACATCTAATTCTTCCACTATGGCTTTAGTATTCTTGCATTCAGGATAACCTGGGCAAGCTAAAAATTCTCCAAAGCGCCCTTGTTTAACAACCATCATTTTGCCACACTTGTCACAAGGCACATCACTTACCTTATCCTCAATTGTAATTTTGCTAATCTCTTTTTCTGCTATATCGATGGATTCTTTCAAGGGTTTAAAGAAATCATCAACGGTGCTTTGCCATTTTCCTTTACCTTCTTCAATATAGTCCAGTTTATTTTCTAGCTCAGCTGTAAAGTCAACATCTACTACTTCCTTGAAATATTCACACATAATTGTATTAACTATTACCCCAAGCTCTGTTGGTAACAGATTTCTTTTTTCCCTTTGAACATATTTCCTTTCTAAAAGGGTGGTAATAATAGGTGCGTATGTACTTGGTCGGCCAATGCCATATTCCTCTAAAACTTTTACTAATGAAGCTTCAGAAAATCTTGCTGGCGGCTGTGTAAAGTGTTGTTTATCTATTACCTTTTTCTTTTCTAAAATCTCGTCATTTTCTAACTCAGGAATACTGATACTATTAGATTCTTCTTCATTTGCATAATCATATATTCTCATAAATCCGTCAAATTTAACTTTAGAACCACTGGCTTTAAATAAATAATCACCATTAGTAACATCTACAGAAATAACATCCATTATACAAGAAGCCATCTGGCTAGCTATAAACCTATTCCATATTAAGGTGTATAACTTTAACATCTCTGGTGTTAAACTATCTTTTAAAACCTCTGGAGTTAGCTCCACATAAGTAGGTCTTATGGCTTCGTGAGCATCCTGGGAGTTTTTCTTTCCTTTATAAGTTCGTCTTTCCTTCGGTACATATGAACTTCCGTAATGTGAACTTATAAAGTCTAAGGCGCTGGATTGTGCTTCCTCAGATATTCTTACTGAGTCCGTACGCATATAAGTTATTAAACCTATAGAGCCTTTGCCTTTTACCTCCACCCCTTCGTATAAACGTTGGGCTATAGACATTGATCGCTTAGTTGAAAAATTTAACTTTCTGTTAGCATCCTGCTGCAAGGTACTGGTAGTAAAAGGAGGAAGAGGATTTTTTAACTTATTACCCTTCTTTATTTTTTTAACTATAAAGTCATTATTACTAAGGTCATCTATAATTTTTTTACATTCTTCTTCATTATTAATTTGTACTTTTTTGCCCTTATATGTTGTTAACTTTACTAGGAACTTGCTTTTTTCTTTAATTTTTTTTAATTCTACAGCTATTGTCCAATATTCTTTGGGAACAAAATTTAAAATTTCATTTTCCCTATCACAAATTATTTTTAATGCCACAGATTGAACTCTGCCAGCACTTAGTCCCCATTTTACCTTTCTCCATAAGATAGGACTGATTTGGTAACCAACTAGCCTATCTAATATTCTTCGAGCTTGTTGTGCATCTACTAAATTTTCATTAATAGGTCGTGGGTTTTTTATTGCATTTTTCACTGCACTTTTAGTAATTTCATTAAATTCTATTCTGCAAGACGTAGTTGTATCTATATTTAATGCTTTAGCTAAATGCCATGATATTGCTTCTCCTTCTCTATCAGGGTCCGTTGCAAGGAATACTTTATCACTTTTTTTTGCCATTTTTCTTAATTTATCTAAAAGATCACCCTTGCCTCTAATTGTGATATATTTAGGATTATAATTATTTTCTACATCTACCCCTAACTGACTTTTAGGTAAATCTCTAACGTGTCCCATAGAAGCTTCTACAACATAAGTAGAACCCAAGTATTTTTTTATAGTTTTCGCTTTTGCTGGCGATTCTACAATTACTAGTTTTTGTCCCATATAAGCCCTTCAGCAATTAAGCCGAAGACTACACCCCCTTAACATAAAATTCTATTGAAAATCATCATTTACTTTAACATAATAATTACCGGCTATACATTTGATGCTATCTTCAAGTTGCATTTCCAATAATAACTCATATAATAGCGTAATGTCAATATTAGTTATCTTAATTATATCATCTAAGTGCATTGGAGTATCCGTTAAAACACTATAAACTTTGCTCATTTCTTTGCTATGTTTTTTAATTTTTTTCTTCTTAAAACCTTTGTTATATATGCCTAATAAACTTAAAATTGATTCCATTCCTGTGAAGATATACGCTCCATCTCTTATTAAATCATTTGCTCCTTTGCTTTTGTTGGAAAAAACAGAACCTGGCACAGCCATGACATCCTTCCCTTGATCCAAGGCTCTATTTGCTGTAATCAATGAGCCACTTCTTTCTGCCGCTTCTACTACAAGAATAAGTTGGCTCATTCCACTAATTATTTTGTTCCTTATTGGAAAGTTATATGCAAAGGGAGGTGTCAACGGCGGAAACTGAGAGATAATGCAGCCATTTTCTTTTATTTTATAGTATAAGTTCTTATTTTCTGCTGGATATATTCTATCTAATCCACAGCCTAGTACTGCAGTGGTAAAAGCTCCATTGTTTACTGCTCCCCAATGAGCAATTGAATCAATTCCTTTAGCCATACCGCTGACAATATTGACATCATAAGCTGCTAATTCTGAGGCAATAATATTCGTTACTTCTTTACCATAATTACTACAAAGTCTAGAACCAACTATTGAAATACTCTTTAATTCATTTATCTTATCAATATTCCCTACATAATACAAAACATAGGGAGAATCATCGTAATTTTTTAATAGAGCAGGATAATTATCATCTTTTTTAGTAACAGTTTTTATATCATACTTTGAACCCTTATTTAGTAACTTTTCTACATTTTCTAAGTCCATACTATCTAATATAGGTCTCACTGAAGGAGCGTAGTTATAATCCTTCGTATTCCTTAGAAAAAACCATAATTCTTCAGTGTTTCTAAATGAATCCATTATTTTATTCTTTCTCTCATCAGAGACTCTTATAGTGCTAAACCATACATCATATAAATTCAAGCTATTCACCACCATTTTTTATCTTTTAATTATTTCCATATAAAAATCCTTTATACCTTTGAATGAATTTTTAAAAATTAGTCAAATATTATAGAAGAGGTGGTAAGATGGCTATTAAGATTTTAAGTTCAACTTATAGTGGTATTGAAGGTATGATTATTACAGTAGAAGTGGAAATATCTAGAGGATTACCTGCTTTTAATATTGTAGGATTGGCAGATACAGCAGTTAGAGAGTCTAAAGAGCGTGTTCGTTCAGCTATAATTAACACTGGATTCGATTTCCCTTTGGGTAAAATTACTGTTAACTTAGCTCCAGCTGATATTAAAAAAGTTGGTTCATTGCTAGATTTACCTATAGCTATAGGAATATTAGCTGCCACTAGACAAATTAACCCCGAAAACTTATCAGACTATATCTTTGCAGGCGAATTATCTTTAAGTGGCGATATTACTAAAATTAAAGGAGCACTTCCTATCATTATAGAAGGCTCTAATAATAAAATTAATAAATTCATAGTACCCAGGGCTAATGCTGATGAATGTGCCATAATAAAAAAATCAGAAATATATCCTTTTGAATCATTAAATCAAGTAGTCCAATATTTAAAGAATCAAGATATGATCCCCTACAAAAACAATACTGATATTAAAACTATAAAATACGATTATGATTTCTCAGAAGTCATAGGGCAACAAGCTGTAAAAAGAGCATTAGAGATTGCCTGTGCAGGAGGCCATAATATTATAATACTAGGTCCTCCTGGATGCGGAAAATCTATGTTGGCATCAAGAATTCCAACTATATTACCTGACCTTACCTATGACGAATCCCTAGAAATCACAAAAATATACAGCATTGCTGGAAAACTTTCTATGGACCAAGGTTTGATTTCAAACAGACCCTTCAGAAGTCCGCACCACACTCTGTCTAAAGCTGCTTTAATTGGAGGCGGCATTCAGTTAGCACCTGGAGAAATTACCTTGAGCCATAATGGAGTTCTATTTTTAGATGAATTATTAGAATTCGACAAAAGTGTTTTGGAAGCACTGAGAGAGCCGCTAGAAAACAATAAAATAACTATAGGTCGAGCTTCAGGAACTGTAATATATCCGGCAAATTTTATGCTGATAGGTTCATTAAATCCTTGCCCTTGCGGCTATTACTTAAGTAATGTAAAAGATTGTTCTTGTAGCGATAATCAAAGAACTAAGTATTTAAATAAGCTTTCTGGCCCCTTTCTTGACAGAATAGATCTATTTACCTTTGCTTACCAGCATCAATATAAGGAAATAGTTTCAGCTGGAAAAGAAGAATCTTCTAAAACTATTAAAGCAAGGGTGGAAGCAGCTCGTTCTATACAAAAATTAAGATTTAAAGGGCAGTCACTACAATACAACTCAGCTATGAAAGCCTCTCATATTAAAGAATATTGTATATTAGATACTGAATCAGAAAAAATACTTCAAAGATTCTTTCATAAGTTTCCTTTCAGTCTAAGAGCTTACAATAAAATATTAAAAATAAGTCGAACTATAGCAGATTTGGATTCTAGCAAAGATATAGGACCTTCACATGTAATGGAAGCTTTTAGCTACAGGCATTTCGGAGAAGGTAAAGTCATATAGAAGGAGGAGAGAAATTGATTAATACAAGAGAAATTGGAACATATGGCGAAAATATTGCTATTGAATATTTGCTAAATAAGGGCTACAAATTTATTGCAAAAAACTTCAGGAGTAAATTTGGTGAGATTGATATCATTGTAAAAGAAAAAGACTGTATATGTTTTGTAGAAGTAAAAACTCGATATAATAAGAATTTTGGTTTTCCATCACAATCCGTAAGCTATAACAAACAAAGACGAATTAAAAAAACTTCTCTTTTGTTCGTTAACAAAGAGAAGCTTTTTAATTTAAATTTGAGATATGATGTTGTCGAAGTCTACTTAAATTATAATGATGATTCCTACATAATAAATCATTTAGAGAACGCTTTCTAGGATAGAAGCGTTCTCAAAAAGCTTTTTCTGTGTATTGGTGTAATTCCATACTTACGGATAGCTGCTATATGTTCCTCAGTGCCATAGCCTACATTTCTTTCGAAACCGTATTGTGGATACACTTCACTATAGCTCTTCATTAATCGGTCTCTATAAACTTTGGCAACTATGGAAGCAGCAGCTATACTGGCACTTTTAAGATCCCCTTTAACAATACACTTGTTTAGCCCATTGTACCCCTTTATTGGGTATCCATCTGTTAGGACTAATTCAGGCTTTACACTTAAATTGTTACAGGCTTCTAAAAAAATTTTATTGTTACAATAACTTATTCCTTTTTCATCAATTTCACTACTATGTACAGTTGATATATGATAACAGACTGCTCTCTTTATTATTATTTCATATAATTCCTCTCTCTTCTTAGGACTTAATTTTTTCGAATCTGTAAGACCAAGAATTAAATTAGAAGAAGTCAAATCCTCATTTTTTAAAATAACTGCTGCTGCCACCATAGGTCCAGCTAGAGGTCCCCTACCAACTTCATCCACCCCAGCTATCAGGCTATCGTTGCCATATCTTCTGTCCAGTTCATACATTTCTCTTACTCTACTTACTTCCTCCAAGTATCTTTTACGCTTATTTTCTAATGATATACCTAGTTTTATAACATTCTTTCTATGATCTTCCTTTAGTTTGTTGATTAAAACAAATAACTCTTCATTATAGAACAACTCTTCTTCAGAAAAGCCTGTAATATATGTATTTACATCTTTGAAAGACAAACTTTTAATATTTTCTATAAACTCCATAGTAAACCCCACATTAATTTATAGTGTTTCTAAGCATATCTTGCCAATTTTTCCACTTCTAAATTCATCTAAAATTACATTAGATATTCTATTGTAATCTATTTCTCCACCAAAAATTACAGCACCTCTCTTTTTTGCGATACTATTAAGAGCCTCTAGAGGTTCTGCCGGAAGTTCTGACAACTTAAATCTTTCCTTTAATTTTTCTGGAGCAATTACTTGTAAACGTTCCACCAGTTTCATTGCTAATTCTTCTATATCGATAACTTCATCTTTTACAGCACCAGTAAAAGCTAAATTTAATCCTACTTCCATATCTTCAAAACGAGGCCAAAGTACACCTGGAGTGTCCATTAACTCTAGGCCTATTTTAGTTTTTATCCATTGCTTGCTTTTTGTAACACCAGGTTTATTTCCGGTTTTTGCAATATTATTTTGTGCCATTTTATTTATGAAGGAAGATTTACCTACATTAGGTATTCCTACTACCATAGCTCTCGTAATAATATTAACAATACCTTTAGCTTTTAACCTATCATTTTTCTCTTTAAGCAGTTGATCTATTACTGGTTTAATTTCCTTTAATCCCTTTCCTGTGTGGCAATTAACTGTTAAAGCCTTGATATCTTTAGTAGATAGCTTCTTGCACCAGTTTCTAATATCACTTTCTTCACACAAATCACTTTTATTTAAAAGAATAATTCTTGGTTTGCCACTACATAATTCATCTATATCTGGATTAGCACTAGATTTTACAATTCTAGCATCTCTAATTTCAATAACTAAGTCTACAAGTTTTAAATTTTCCTTTATTTCTTTCTTAGTTTTTAGCATATGTCCAGGAAACCAATTAATTTTCATATTTATCAATCCCTCAATTATTTTTTTATTTTATGAAAAATGGGACTTTTGCAAGTCCCATTTAATAATTAAGTTATGTTAGATTAATTCCTTAACCTTAGCAGCCTTACCTACTCTATTTCTTAAATAGAATAACTTAGCTCTTCTTACTTTACCACGTCTAACTACTTCAATTTTTTCAATGATTGGAGCATGAACAGGGAAAGTTTTTTCTACACCAACACCATAAGCAACTCTTCTTACTGTGAAGGTTTCTCTAATTCCACCATTTTGTTTCTTTAAAACAGTTCCTTCGAAAATCTGAATTCTTTCTCTGTTACCTTCTTTAATTCTGATATGAACCTTTACAGTATCCCCTACATTAAAAGCAGTTAAATCTGTACGTAGTTGTTCAGCTTCAATAGATCTTATTAATTCATTCATTGTGCATTCCCTCCTTAGTTTCATTAACGTTCTTATCTAGTAAAATTAGATAGAGGACCGTCCGTACTAGCACAAAGCTTATTTTATCATAGTATTAGCAGGGTTTCAATAGATTTTTTTATAATATGTCATTTTTTTGCTGTCTACCAGAGTACTTTTTGTATAACATTTTTTCTTCCTTACTGAGCTGATAATTCTTAAATAGGTCTGGTCTTCTTTCTTCAGTTATTTTTAATGATTGATACCTTCTCCACTGCCTAATATTTTCGTGATGGCCTGAAACTAGTACCTCTGGCACCTTCTCATCTTCAAAAACAAATGGTCTTGTATACTGAGGATATTCCAATAATCCATTGTAAAAGGATTCATCTTTATAACTTTCATCATTTGACAAAACACCTGGTAATAGACGACAGATACTGTCTACAATAGGTATACAGGCACTCTCCCCGCCAGTAAGAACAAAATCCCCTAGAGATATTTCCATGTCTATATACTTATAGGCTCTTTCATCAATACCTTCATAGTGACCGCATAAAAAGATTAAATGTTGATCATTAGCAAGTTCCTTAGCCATTTCTTGATTGAAGGTTTTACCCCTGGGCCCAAGAAAAATAACCTTACCATTGGAATTTTCTTTGGCCTTTTTAATAGCATCAGCAATGGGTTGTACTGTCATTACCATACCTGCTCCACCACCATAAGGATAATCATCTACCTTTCGATGTTTATCCTTTGTATAATCTCTAATATTTAACAAATTAATATCAATAATACCCTTATCCTTAGCTCTACCAATTATACTATGATTAAAAATCTCAAACATTTCCGGGAAAAGAGTTAAAATACTAATCTTCATAATTCCATACCTCTACAGGTTCGATTATTATTTTGGAATTTTCCACATCAATTTCTTTTACTACAGACTCTATTACAGGTACCATAATATCTTTCTTGCCCTTTACCCAGTAAACATCATTACTGCCTGTAAAAATCACTTCTTTTACCTGTCCTAGATCTTGACCTTCAGTATCTATTGCTTTACAACCTATTATATCAACAACAAAATACCTACCTTCCGGTAGTTTTACAGCATCCTCTCTTTTAACCTGTAAGTATTTCGTCTTTAGTTTTTCAGCCGCATCCATAGTGTCTATATCCTCTAGTTTTAATATAACCTTATCTTTCTGTAGTTTACACCAAAGGACTTTTTTTTCTACATCATCTAACAATACGTACTTTAGCTTCTTAAATCTTCCTATATTATCAGTTAGAGGATATACCTTCAACTCACCTTTTATTCCATGGGTATTTATAATTTGACCGATGGTTATCTTATCCTTCATTTTTTCACCTGCTTTTAGATAAAAAATAATTTATATTATGTAAAAAGAGCTAGGGATATCCTAACTCTAAAAACTAAATAATTTCTACTGAAACCCTTTTGTTTTCTTTTACACCAGCTGCTTTAACAACAGTTCTGATAGCTTTCGCTATTCTGCCTTGTTTTCCTATAACCTTCCCCATATCTTCAGGGGCAACTTTTAGTTCTAGGATTATTGATTGTTCTCCTGATATTTCATTCACTTGTACCATATCAGGATTATCAACCAAAGATTTAGCTATTATCTCTATTAATTCTTTCATAAACTGGTCTGCGCTAATTGAAAATTGCGCAGAATTCACCTCCTAATAACTACTTTGAAAGCTTCTCAGTAATTCCAGTTTTGTTAAATAGCCTCTTTACTACATCAGATGGTTGAGCACCATTCTTAACCCATTTAGTAGCCTTTTCTTCATCAATTTTGATTACAGCTGGCTCAGCAATTGGATTATAGTAGCCTATTTCTTCGATGAATCTTCCATCTCTTGGAGCTCTAGAATCAGCAACAACTATTCTGTAAAATGGAGCTTTATGTGCACCCATTCTTCTTAATCTAATCTTTACAGCCATTAATTTCACCTCCTTCAAATAGTAGCGATGTTTATTTCATAAAAGGGAACTTTCCAAATATACCTTTTTTCATATTCTTTTGTAACCCTTTCATTTGCTTGGTCATTTTCTTCATGTTATCAAACATTTTTAGAAGTTTATTTACATCCTGCAAGGTGCATCCTGCACCTTTAGCAATTCTTTTTTTACGAGATGTAGAGTTTTTAATTAATGAAGGTTGCATTCTTTCCTTTTTAGTCATGGAATAAATTATTGCTTCAACTTTTTCAAGTTCCTTCTCGCCTTTATCAAAATCTACACCTTGTAATTCTTTAGTATTAACACCAGGCATCATCTCAATGATCTTGTTGATAGGACCAAGTTTTTTCATTTGACTCATTCCTTGTAGAAAATCATCAAAATTAAACTCTTGGCTCATCATTCTATCACTAAGTTCTTTCGCAGCTTTCTCATCTATATCGGACTGAACCTTTTCTATTAAAGAAAGCACATCTCCCATGCCTAAAATTCTAGAAGCCATTCTATCAGGATAGAAAACTTCTAAATCATTCATTTTTTCGCCGACACCTACATACTTGATGGGCTTTTGAGCTACCTGCCTTATAGATAAGGCGGCTCCCCCTCTTGTATCTCCATCCAGCTTAGTTAATATTACCCCAGTGATATCTAAGCGGGTGTTAAATACTTCAGCTACATTTACAGCGTCTTGACCAGCCATTGCGTCCACAACTAATAAAACCTCTTGTGGATTAACAGCAGCTTTTACCTTTTCTAATTCAGCCATCAATGCATCATCTATATGAAGTCTACCTGCAGTATCTATAATAACAACATTGTTCCCGTTGCTTTCTGCATGCTCTATTCCTGCTTTTGCTATATCGACAGGAGATACCTTGTCGCCCATAGAAAATACAGGAATATCTATTTGCTTACCTACAACTTGTAATTGTTTTATGGCAGCTGGCCTATAAATATCACAAGCTACTAGTAAAGGTTTTTTATTATTCTTTCTCATTTGCAGGGCTAGTTTTCCAGCCATAGTTGTTTTTCCTGCACCTTGAAGACCCACAAGCATTACTACGGTTATGCCATTATCTAAAAAATTTAATTTGCTATTGCTTCCTCCCATTAGCTCTGTTAACTCATCGTTAACAATTTTAATAACCTGTTGTCCGGGAGTTAAACTTTCCATAACCTCATTGCCTAGACACTTTTCACTAACACTATTAATAAAGCTTTTGACTACCTTAAAATTAACGTCCGCTTCTAATAATGCTAATTTAACTTCTCTCATGGCTTCTTTTATATCTTTTTCAGTTAATTTACCTTTACCTTTAAGCTTTTTAATTGTTTCTTGTAATCTGGATGCTAATCCTTCAAAAGCCATGGTTACCCTCCTACAAAACTTTAGATATTTCTTCTTCTAATCTATCTATTTTTTCTATTATTAAAGGATCAGTGGAATCTTTTCTAATATCCTTTAAATATTTAAAAACAGTCTTCTTTATCTTAATCTTTCTTAATACATTTTCTTTGAGCTTTAATTTATCTTCAAACTCAATTAATAGTTTATGACATCTCTTAATAATATCATGAACAGCCTGCCTGCTGGTATTAGTTAGTTCAGAAATTTCTGCCAAAGATAGATTTTCATTATAGTAGAGGTTCATGACTTCCCGTTGCTTATCAGTTAAAAGCACCCCGTAAAAATCCATTAGCATTGACATTTCAATATGATCTTTCATTTAATCACCACAACATCAAATATATTATCAGACACTTTAATGGCTGTCAAGTGTTTTTACTTAACAGCTATTAAAATAATGCATCTACAAACATTTTTGCATCAAACTCCTGCAAATCATCGATACCTTCTCCAACTCCGATAAAGTATACAGGTATATTTAGCTCCCGCTGAATAGCTATTACTACACCACCTTTAGCGGTACCATCCAATTTAGTCAGTATAATACCATCCAAGTCACAAACTTCCTTAAACTGTTTTGCTTGAATAATTGCGTTTTGTCCAGTAGTTGCATCCAATACCAGCAGTGTATTAATATTAGCTTCACCGTACTCTCTTTGAATTACTCGATTAACCTTAGAAAGCTCATCCATCAAATTTTTCTTGTTATGCAATCTACCAGCAGTATCGCATATAAGCAAATCAGTCTTTCTTGCTTTTGCTGCTTGTATGGCATCGTAAACAACTGCTGCTGGATCTGCCCCCTCTTGTTGTTTTACAATATCTACTCCTGATCGCTTACTCCACACTTCTAACTGTTCAATAGCTCCAGCTCTAAAAGTATCTGCTGCCGCTAGTAATACCTTCTTCCCATTATTTTTGTAAAGATTTGCAATCTTACCTATAGAAGTTGTTTTACCTACACCATTAACACCTATTATAAGTAACACATTTTGTTCTCCAGCTAGAATATCTTTCTTATTACTAGATTTAAGTTGTTCAGAAATAACTTCTTTTAATAAATCCATAACTCCAGCTGGGTCTTTAAGCTTTTCTTCTTTGATTTTTAATTTTAAATTATCTATTATTTCCATTGTAGTGTCCATACCAATATCAGCTGTAATAAGTAACTCTTCCAGCTCCTCATACATATCATCATCTATTGTTACTGTAAATTTTAATACTTCGGTGATTTTATCAGTAAACGATGATTTAGTCTTAGATAAACCATTCTTTAGTTTATCAAAAAAGTTTCCAAACATATAACATCCTCCTAAGCCTTTGATAAATTTACTGATACAACTTTTGAAACACCCTTCTCCTCCATGGTAACACCATACAACACATCACTAGCTTCCATTGTACCCTTTCGGTGAGTAATTACGATAAACTGAATATTCTTAGAAAAAGCCTGTAAAAACTCTGCATATCTAGCTACATTGGCATCATCTAAGGCAGCTTCTATTTCATCCAGTATACAGAAGGGAGTAGGTTTCATTTTAAGTATAGCAAACAGTAGCGCTATTGCAGAGAGACCTTTTTCGCCACCGGACATTAAATTAATGTTTTGCAACTTTTTACCTGGTGGCTGAACATTTATATCTATGTTAGCACTTAATTCATCTCCCTCACCAAGAATAAGATCTGCGCTTCCACCTTTAAACAATTCTCTAAATGTTTCGTTAAAATATACTTTTAATTTATTAAAGTTTTCATTGAAAACCTCTTTCATTTTAGATGTCATCTCATTTATTACATCGCACAACTCATTAATAGCATTGGTTAAATCCTCTCTTTGGCCTGACATGAACTTATACTTTTCAGTAAGTTGTTCAAATTCCTCTATAGCACCTACATTTACTACCCCCAAAGCTGTGATATTAGATTTTAATTCGAACACCTCTCTCTTAACTTCTTCCGAATTGCTAATATCTCTTTTGTACTTTTGCGCCTCCGCGAAAGTAATATTATATTCATCATTAAGTCTTCTCAAATAATTGGCTTTATCTGATTCATATTTTGTCATAGTTAACTCTAATCTATGTTTTTCTGAATCTTTTGTAGAAATTGCTCTTTCTATTTCTTCATATTCCTCATTCTTCTTTTTAATGTTCTCTTTTATTTCAATTTTTATTACTTCGTATTCTTTAAACTTTTCTTGCAAACTCTCTACTTTTACACTTAATTCCTCTACTTTAATCTGATTATATTTTACTGCCTCTTTACTTTTAATAATGCTTTCTTTAGCTTGATTAATTTCTCTAAATAGTTCTTCTTTTCTATCTACATAATTTTCAATATCTTTAGCTATTCTTTCTAACTCTCTAATTTTATTATTTAAGACTTCATCACTTTGAGCTTTATTAATTTTAAGTCTTATAAGTTCTTCCTTATTGGCTTCGATTTTCCTTCTCTTCTCTTCAGTTGCTACTTGTAATTTGTCTATGGAGCTACGAATTTCTTTTTCTTTATTTTCAGCTTTGCTTATTTCTTGTTCTATACTAGCAATACTACCATCGTACTTTTGTAACTTTTCTTCCACTGACTGTATCTCTTGATAAATTACTTTGGCATTGTTCTTTAATTTTTCTGATTCTTCTAATATGGCTGAAATTCTACCTTGAACCTTAGTAATGTCTATTTCATTAAAATGTATCTGATCTTTCTCATTCAGTATTACATTGTCAAGTCCCTTCAATTGACTTTTAAAAGATTCTAGTTCTATACCTAAAGTGGCAAGTTTATCTTTACTCTCTTGAATTTTCTTCTCTAATTCTTTAATTTCTTTCTTTCTGCCTAGAATATTGGTGGATTTTTTTTGTTGACTTCCTCCAGTTAAAGAACCTCCTGGATTTACAACATCCCCAGATAAAGTTACAATCTTAAAGCTAAAAGATGCTCTTCTAGCAATCTTTAAAGCATTATCCATATCATTACATATAATAGTTCTTCCTAAAACATAGTTTATTGCAGAAGTAAACTCTGCTTTATATCCAATCAAATCACTGGCTATACCTATATAGCCATCCATCTTAGTAATATTTTCAGCCACTTTTATTTTTCTACCTTCAATGGTGTTTAAAGGTAAAAAAGTGGCGCGACCTAAATTATTTGCTTTTAAATGATTAATTAGATTCTTAGCTATATTGTCATCTTCTGTTATTATGTCAGATACTGCTCCACCAAGTGCAACTTCTATAGCACCTACTAAATTATCTGGAACCTTAATAATATTACCAAGCAAAAATGTTTTACCTTTAGCCCCAGGAATCTTATTGTTTTCAATGTTTATCATTAAAGCTTTTGCTGCACGATTATATCCCTCAAAATGTTTTTCTAAATTCATTAGAGCATTATGATTAGCTTCTAATCTATTACTATTCAAGTTAGTTTCCTTATATATTTTCTCTAAATTAGTATATTTTTTAGAAAGAGAAGATATTTGCCTCTTATACTCTTTTATTCTGTTTTCTGATTTAACAATTTCCTCTTTTAGCTTTTCTTGCTCTTCTTCCATAGCTGCAACTGTTGTAGAGTTTATTTTTAAAGATGTATTGAATCCTTCATATTGTCCTTTTAACTGTTCTTGTCTTTTGAATAAATTTTCATGGTTAATTTTTGCTGAAGTAATTTGATTTTTATAATCTGAAATTTTTCTAAGCAGTTCAATAAGCTCTTGATTATAAACATTAAGGGTATCTTCTCCAAGGCTAACTTCTTTGTTTATTTGTTCCAAAAATAACTCTAAACTTTTTATCTGATTATCATTTTTATCCTTATTTTCTTGTTTCTCCTTTAATTGAATTTCTAAATTATCTCTCTGATTATTTAAATCTTTTAATTTATTAAAGATATCTTCCTTTTCCCTTTCATATCTTTCTATGTAGCCTGTTAAGGTTGATATTCTTTCATTAAGAACTTGATTTTCTGATAATATACTTTGCTTATTGTTTAAACAATTATAATAATTATCTTTATCATTTATGCTTTGTTGCTCGTGGTTTTCCAGTTCATTTTGAAGTTTGTCCAAAGCAGCTTTTATAGTGGATTTCTGCATGGACAATCCGCCAATCTCCTCATCTATTTTATTAATCTTCCTAGAATATTCATCAACTTTTATATTATTTTTTTCTATAAGGTGAATTAGTATTGATACCTCTTTCTCCATTAGCTGTTCTGAAAGTTTTAAGAACTTTTTTGCTTTGTCATGTTCGATTTGTAGAGGTTCTAATCTCTCCTCATAGGTAGATAGTATATCGTTAATTCTCACTAAATTTTGCTCAGTGTTAGCAAGCTTTTTTTCAGCTTCTTCTTTTCTAGTTTTAAACTTAACAATACCAGCAGCTTCTTCTATTAACTTTCTTCTTTCTTCTGGCCTTCCACTTAATATGGCTTCAATTTTACCTTGCCCAATAATTGAGTAACCTTCTTTTCCAATACCGGTATCCATAAATAATTCTTGTATATCTTTCAATCTACAAAGAGTGTTATTTATATAGTACTCGCTTTCACCAGAACGGTATAATCTTCTAGATACTGTAACATCAGCAAAATCAATGGGCAATTCATGATCACTATTATCCAAAGTTATTGAAACCTGGGCAAGACTAAGTCCCTTTCTATACATAGTACCAGCGAATATAACATCCTCCATCTTGCCACCTCTTAAGTTCTTCACACTTTGTTCACCTAAAACCCATCTAACTGCATCAGAAATATTACTTTTACCACTACCGTTAGGCCCTACTACTGCTGTGATACCATTCTTGAATTTTAATTCTGTTTTATCTGCAAAAGATTTAAATCCTCTTATCTCAAGTGACTTAAGAAACATAAATACACTCCTAACTAAAAAATGCCATCACTGTTGCTAGAACTGATGTTACTACAAAAGCAATTAATACGAATATCACCACGTATCTTAATAGTTTTTGTCTTTTTTTATAATTCATAGAATATAACACTCCCTATTTTATAAATAATACAATATATTATTACTTTTATAGTTTATAGCAAATATTAAAAAAAAACAACTCCATGACGAGCATGGAGTTTCTCTTTTATTATCTAGGTTCTACAATAAATTTAATAGCTGTTCTTTCCTCGCCTTCAATAATTATTTCAGAAAAGGCAGGTACTACTACTAAATCTATTCCATTGGGAGCTACGAATCCTCTCGTTATTGCTATTGCTTTAACTGCTTGATTAACTGCTCCAGCACCTACTGCTTGCACCTCAGCGGCAGCGTTTTCTCTTAACACAGCTGCTAATGCGCCGGCTACAGATTTTGGTTGTGATTGAGCTGATACCTTTAATACTTCCATAAATATATTCCCCCTATAATAATTATAAAAAATAGTACATTATAATTATTCTATAAAATATACTTATTTCCTTCTTTAACCTTATTTGAAATAAACTCTTTTATCGACATATTCCAACATCTATCCTTATTTTCAAATGATAGTTCCCCAAGTTCTAAAGTGTTATCTACTAGAACAGTAAGCTTATCTGTAGCTATGTATCTTTTCATGTCGTTAAAAAAAAGTTTTTTATTAGCATACAATTTAGAAATATATTTATTATTAATATAGAGGCAAATTTCTCCTTCTAAACTTGAAATTTGCTCCATTATCATATCACACAAAAGACTACCCTCTACCAATTCTCTAAAGGCAGGATGATAAGGTCCATCTACAATATCACGTCCCTCAGCTATATTGTCTGTAGCCTGAAGTCCTACTCTTATTATTTTAACATTATGAAAGGCATAAATGGAATATACTTCCTTTCCTATTTCAACGGCTTCTTCCAATGTATAAGGCCTATATTCCCCTCTTCTATACATAAACTCCATAGGGGTGTTTTTTAGAACAAGGGCAGGGTAGATCCTGCATAGATCTGGTTTTAGCTTTAGACTTTCATAGCATGTTTCAATATCCCTTTCGAAACTATCTCCTGGTAAACCTAACATTATTTGATGACCTAGTATAAATCCATATTCTCTTATTTTTTTAGAAGCATTAATAGTATCAGCTCTACTATGACCCCTTCCTGATAACTTAAGAACTTGGTCGCTCATAGATTGAACACCTAGTTCTATAATATCCACTGAAAACTTTATTAGATTATCCAATATTTCATCGTTAATATAGTCAGGTCTTGTGGATAATCTAATAAAGTCAATGATTCCTTCGTCCTTATAATACTTTGCAGCAGTTAGAAGTTCGAACTGTTTTTCTAAAGGAATTGCAGTAAATGTTCCTCCGAAGAATGATATTTCTATAATGCTCTTATCCCTATTAATAGTTTTTAGATATCCCTCTACAGTAGCTCTTACAGTTCTAGCAGTAACTTTTTCTGTGTAACCTGTTATAGAATTCTGATTGCAAAACACACAATTATGAGGGCATCCTTCATGAGATACAAAAAAAGGTATAATATAATGTTTCTTACTCACAGCTTTCCTCCAACCTTTCTATTGCTTCTTTTGCAGCCACTTGCTCTGCTTCCTTCTTACTATAACCAACGCCCTGCCCCATAACCTTGTTGTTGACTGTTACATTTACAAAAAATTCTCTCCTATGAGGAGGACCTTCATGTTTATTTAAATTATATTGTATTTGCACCTCACCATTTTTTTGCAGTATTTCTTGAAGTTTTGTCTTATAATCTAAAATTATTTCATTATTGATAGCCTTGGAGATTATTCCCTTGAAGTTTTTGATTATATACCTCTTAACTTCATCAAAACCTTTATCAAGATAAATAGCTGCAAGTACAGCTTCTACACAATCAGCCAAAATAGATACCCTTTCTCTGCCACCGGTTAGCTCTTCTCCTCTACTCATGTACATATACTTACCTAAGTCCCACAACTTTGCCAGCTCATAAAGGGAATTCTCACAAACAATCAAAGCTCTTAACTTTGTAAGTTCACCTTCAGATTTATATTGATAGGTTTGAAATAAGTATTCTGTAATAGTTAATTGCAGGACCGAATCTCCTAAAAACTCTAACCTCTCATTGTACTTTATATTTTTCCTTTGGTTTGCATATGAACTATGGGTAATTGCGATATTTAATAACCTTTTATCAGTGAAAGACAATTTTAATTTTGTCTCTAGTTCTTCTAATCGACTATTATCTAACTGCATACAAACGCCCCTTTTAACTAGATAAAATCTTTATTTGAATATAATAAAGCCCCGATAAACCGGGACTTTATAATTAATTCTCATCACTGTGAGTTTTTATGTATTCTACTACATCACTAACAGTTGTTACCTTCTCTACTTCTTCATCAGGGATTTCCATATCAAATTCATCTTCTAGTGCCATAACTAACTCTACTAGATCTAATGAATCAGCTCCTAAATCATCCACAAAAGAAGATTCCATTTTAATTTCATCTTCCTCTAGGCTTAATTTGTCAGCAATGATTTCTCTAACTTTTTCAAAAATCATCTACATCACCTCCTATTGAGTTTTTGTAACATAAATAAATGACATAATACCGTCAATACAATAATTGTGCAATATTAATGTTACTCTGTCAAGCTATTGATTATACTTTCTTTTATTTTTTCTATAACTCTTTTTTCATGCAAAATATGAGCTTGTTTTATAGCATTCTTAATAGCCCTTGCATCAGAACTACCATGGGCCTTTATGCAGATACCATCCACTCCTAGGAAAGGTGCTCCTCCTACTTCTTTGTAATCAAATCTCTTTTTAAATTTTTTAAACATGGGTTTAAGAATAAGTGCTCCTATCTTATTTCTTGTACTAGACATCATTTCTCTCTTTAGAATATCAAAAATATTAAAGGCTACTCCTTCATACATTTTAAGAACTGTATTACCAACAAATCCGTCACAAACCAAAACATCTACATCACCTGTAGCTATATCTCGTGGTTCTACATTACCAACAAAATTAAGTTCTGATTCTTTTAGATACTTATAAGCGGATTTAGTTAATTCGTTGCCCTTTTCTTCTTCAGCTCCTATATTAATAAGGCCAACAGTTGGATTAACAACATTCATAACATCTTTCTTATATATTTGTCCCATAATTGCAAATTGCAATAAATTAGAGGGTTTGCACTCTGCATTTGCTCCAGAATCAATAACCATAAAGGAATTGTTTTTCCCTGGCATAATTGGCGCTAAAGCAGGTCTATCTACTCCTTTTATTCTGCCAATAATAAAAAGCGCTCCTGCTAGAAGGGCTCCAGTACTGCCAGCAGATATAACAGCGTCACATTCTTTAGACTTTACCAATCTTAAAGCTTCACATATACTAGAATTTTTCTTTTTCCTTATAGCCATAACTGGATGTTCATTAGGACTAATTACTTCTGAGCAGTGAATTATATCAATACGACTTGAATCAAATTCGTATTTCTTAAGTTCTTTCTCTAATAATTCTTTAGGTCCTGTTAAAGTTATATGTATATCTAGCTCACTTAACGCCTCAACACATCCTTGAACAACAGCCGCTGGAGCATGATCGCCGCCCATAGCATCTACTGAAATCCTCATATTACACCATTCCCTCTTCCTTATTTTTACTAAAATAAAAGAAAGTCAAAAGACTTTCTTTATTTTTCAGGATTAATAATTTCTTTTCCCTTATAATAACCACAATTTTTACAAACTCTATGAGTTAACTTCATTTCATGGCATTGTGGGCATTCAACCATTCCTGGTACTCCTAGTTTAAATGTCTGAGCTCTTCTTGAATCTCTTCTTGCTTTTGAAGTTCTTCTTGCTGGATTCGCCATCCTTACACCTCCTTAATCAGTAAAAAACAACTCTTTTAGTTTTGCTAGCCTTGGGTCTACTATACCAGTGCTGCAATCGCATGTCTTTTTATTCAGATCACAACCACATTGTTGGCACAAACCTTTGCAATCTTCATTACACAATTTTTTAATTGGTAAAGACATCAAAATATTGCTTTCTAATAGTTCAATTAAATTAATTTTATCTCTATCAAGGAAGGTGATGTATTCATCCTCCTCGCTAGGAATCTGTGTAAATTTTTCACTTATTTCAATATTTAGCAAATACTGAAATCTTTCTAAACATCTTGAACAAAGCAAAGATAGTTTTCCGGTTACCTGTCCATCTAGATAAATTATATTTTCCAACTTCTTTACCCGTCCTGAAAAATTAATAGTACCTATTACCTTGACTTCTGAATTTGCCACAAAGAAATCTTCCGATTCTATGTTGACATCAATAGCTCTGTTAAAATTTGTTTTGTTGTTTAATTCTTTAACATCAATATACATACTCATTATTCTCTGGAATTAACACTCCTAACGTGAAACACGTTTATGTAGTAAAAACCACATAGCTCGAGTCAGAGCTACCTTCTCACTCCTTATAGTAAAATAGTTTTCAGAGTAACCACAATTTATTATATAAACTCCCCTAAAAAAAGTCAAGTTATGTATTATAATTATTTTATAAGATTTAAAGTATCACTGGCAATCATTAATTCTTCGTCTGTTGGTACTATTAAAACTTTAACTTTAGAACCTTCATTGCTAATGTCTACCTTCTTGCCTCTTACCGCATTTTTTGTTTTATCTATATTAATGCCTAAGAAGGTTAATCCATCACAAACTGCTTCTCTTGTTTCAGGTGAGTTTTCACCAAGTCCAGCAGTAAATACTATACAATCTACTCCATTCATTGCAGCAGCGTAAGAACCTATATACTTTCTTACTCTGTAATGAAAAATATCTAAAGCTAACTGAGCACGTTCATTGCCCTCAGCAGCTGCAGTTTCGATATCTCTAAAGTCACTGCTTACTCCTGATATTCCTAGTACACCGCTTTTCTTATTTAATAATTCATCTACTTCTTTAGCAGACATACCTAGCTCTTCCATCATATAGGTTAATACCGCAGGGTCTACATCCCCGGATCTTGTTCCCATAACTAAACCTTCAAGTGGTGTGAAGCCCATGCTAGTATCAAAGGATTTTCCATCCTTAACTGCAGTTATACTTGCACCATTACCTAAATGACAAGTTATAATTTTTAAATCCTTTACATCTTTTCCCAATAATTTAGCGGCTTCATTAGATACATATTTATGGGATGTTCCATGGAAACCATACCTTCTTATTCTGTTTTTTTCATATAACTCATAGGGTAAGGCATAAACATAGGATTCCTTAGGCATAGTTTGATGAAAAGCTGTATCAAAAACTGCTACCATTGGTACATTTGGTAGTAATGCCTTGCAGGCCTCTATACCAACTATATTTGGTGGATTATGTAATGGAGCTAACTTAACACATTCTTTTAGGGATTTCATTACTTCATCATCAATTATAACGGATTCAGCATATTCCTCGCCGCCATGGACAACTCTATGTCCTACAGCTGCTATTTCTGACATATTGCTAATAACGCCATTTTCGGAATCTATTAAAGCATTGATAACTATTTGAATAGCTTCTTTATGGCTGCTCATTGCCTGCTCAATTACATACTTTTCTCTATTTTCTACCTTTTGAGTTAGTTTAGAACCTTCAATACCAATCCTTTCAACTAATCCTTTGGCTAATACCTCTTCATCTGTCATATCAATTAATTGATACTTTAAAGAGGAACTTCCACAATTGATTACTAGAATTTTCATTTTAAGACACCTCATTCTCTATCTTAATTTCGTTATTTAAATTATAAATAAATACTTAAAGCCTAAAACTTTTAACTGACAAAACTTTATATGCCCTTTTGTGCCTGAACTGCTGTTACCGCTACCACATTAACTATATCATCAGATGTACAACCTCTAGACAAGTCGTTAATAGGTTTAGCGAAACCTTGACAAATAGGTCCTATAGCTTCAGCGTTTGCAAATCTTTGAACTAATTTATATCCAATATTTCCTGCTTGTAAATCAGGGAATACTAACACGTTTGCTTTACCTGCCACCTTACTGTTAGGGGCCTTTTGATCTGCAACCTTTTGTACTATTGCTGCATCTAATTGTAATTCACCATCTATTAGTATATCTGGCCTTCTTTCCTTAGTTATTTCTGTAGCCTTTCTAACCTTCTCTACTAGTTCATGATCTGCACTTCCCATAGTAGAAAAAGATAGCATTGCTACTTTCGGATCGATACCACATAGTTTTTTCGCAGTGTCTGCTGTTGCTATAGCAATAGATGCTAATTGCTCTTCATTAGGATTAGGATTTACTGCACAGTCAGAAAAGACCAACATGCCCTCTTCTCCATATTTACAATCTGGCACCATCATTATAAAAAAGCTTGATACTACAGAAACCCCCGGTGCTGTTTTTACTATTTGTAAACCTGGTCTAAGCAAATCCCCTGTGGTATGTTCAGCTCCAGATACCATTCCATCAACATAACCTAATTTAACCATCATTGTACCATAATACAATGGATCTCTAACTATCTTATCTGCCTTTTCTAAAGTCATGCCCTTATTCTTTCTTAGTTCATAGAACTCCTTTGCAAAAAGGGAAGTTCTTTCACTATTTTCCGGGTCCTCTATAGTAACTGAATCTATATTAGCGCCAATTTCTTTAGCCTTTGCTTTTATATTATCAACATTACCAACTAACACCAACTCTGCTAGACCATTTTCAATTATCTTTTCACAAGCTAACAGCGTTCTCTCTTCATCACCTTCTGGTAAGACTATTCTCTTTTTATCATCTCTAGCCATTTGCCAGATTTCTTTCATTAATTCCATGATCATTTCTCCTTTCACAAATATGCCGCTATATTTAATATACCCCTGTAAACATATATATTTCAACAAAAAAATATAAAATCTTAAGATAATGTTAAATTGGCAATGTTGATAATATTCTCAACATTCTTATAATGCAAATTATTTCTCATTTGAGCTATAATAATACTATAACATTATTAGTATTAAAAATCTAAATAATATACAGAAATTTGAGGTGAATATCCAATGAATGTATCCGCTATAATTTGTGAGTATAATCCTCTTCATCAAGGCCATAAATATCAAATTGAAAAAACAAAAGAAATCACAAAATGTGATGGCCTTGTAGCCTTAATGAGCGGTAATTTTGTTCAACGTGGCGAACCAGCTATTATAGATAAATGGCTTAGAACTAAAATGGCTTTAAATAACGGAGTAGACTTAGTTATAGAACTGCCTAGTCTTTACGCTCTCTCATCTGCTGAATTTTTCGCTCATGGCGCTGTATCCATATTACATAATATGTCTGTCATCAATTCTTTATGTTTTGGTAGCGAATGTGGTGATATCTTTCCATTGATGAAGATCGCTAATATACTAATCAAGGAACCTGAGTCTTATAGAAAAAGCTTAAAGGAATATCTTAACTTTGGTCTGCCCTTTCCTAGGGCAAGAAGCATGGCTCTTATAAACTTTGTTAAAAAATCTACACACCACTATAACAGCTTTAATTATGAAGATATCCTTTCAAGTTCCAATAATATTTTAGGGATAGAATATTGCAAGAGCTTAATAAAAAACAACTCCTCAATCATTCCTTATACCATAACCCGTTTAGGATCTAGTTATAACGAGGAGAAGATAGCTAATAGCTATTCAAGCGCCACTGCAATCAGAAGGCATTTAAAAGAGAAAAAAAATCTTGATCTTGTAAAAAATCAGCTACCCCAAAGTTCATTTGATATTATTATGGAGTTAGTAGAAAAAAATTATGAATTTTGTTTTTCGTCTAAAATGTATAAGTTTATTAAATATAAATGTCTAACCGAAGGTCCAACAGGATTTTTGAATCTAAAGGATGTCAATGAAGGTATACATCACAGAATTTTTAAATTTATAAACACTTCAGAATCTCTAGAAGAGCTAATACAAAATATTAAAACCAAAAGATATACTTATTCCCGTATAAGTAGACTATTAACTCAGTATTTTATTGGTTTCGAAAGATATAAGATTGACCATATGTTAAAAGAAGGATGTTCTTATGTCAGAGTTTTAGGCTTAAATAATAAGGGAGCTGAAATACTTAAATTAATGAAAAAAAGTTCTCAATTGAACATAATTACAAACTTAAATAAAAAACATAAAGCCCCCCTTCTAGAACTGGATATTCAATCTACAGCAGCCTATAGTGTAATTAATGACAAGATAAATTATAATCAGGATTTTTTAACCAGCCCCATTTATTTGAACTCATAGTAATAATTAATCTTAGCTTAAACTATAAATAATATATAAGTATGAACAGTGTAGACTGTATAACTTCACTTACATATTGTCTATCTGTAGCAATGGTTTTAGGGGGGCTTTATCTTGTTACTCTATATTGTGGTATTAGTTATAGTTTTAGTTTTATTAACCTACTTTACTGTTAAGCAAAAAAATTATAATGTTATAATGGTATTTTTGTTTACCTCTATAATAATATATTTTCTTAGCTTTCCTAAACAGTGCATTAATTCAACACTTTTAGGAGCTAAAATTTTCACTACTGCAGTATTTCCGTC
>JAAYTB010000030.1 GCA_012523855.1 Clostridia bacterium | reverse complement strand
ATATTTAATATAAGGTCAAAGCTCTTTTTTTCAAAAGGAAGCCTTGCTAAATCTGCTACACACCAAATTATATCTGCCTTGTTATTTGCAGCTATATTAATACTGTCTTTTGAAATATCCACACCGAAAAAAGTACTTTTCCAGCTTTCATTAATTCTCTTATAAATATCATAAATATGTGTTCCTTCTCCGCAGCCTGCATCTAAGATGCTTGTATCTTTTTTAATAATCCTCTTCTGATATCTTGAAATTATTTCCTCCAAGGCATCAATTAAAGGATCATAGAAACCTGCCTTACAAACCTTATGTCTTGCTTCAAATAATTCTTTTGAATATACAGGAGAAGTAGCTGTCGTTAATAAATTCAGGTAACCTTTTTTAGATAAATCAAAGGTGTGCTTAGACTGGCAAGTCAAGCTATAAGTATCGTTCATTGACATTGCTCCACTGCACAACGGGCATTTGAACAAGCTTTCCTTTTTACTTATAAGTTCTTTAGCCCTATCTTTCTTCTTAATAATTTTATTATTCATATTTTCAAATTCACCTCATTTATTTATCTGATGTGAATTCTTGATAATGACCATTCAGAGAAAAAAAAGCACTGCAAATGAACTTACTTCATCTACAGTGCTTATATTTACGCAAAATATAAACCTAGCAGAGCTGCACAAGGGCAATCTATCTCTAAGGCCTATAAGAAAACTGTATGAATGTTCACAGCAAGAATCCGTAAATAAGGTATGACAAAAAAGCCTGTATTAATAGGCATTTTAAACCTTATTTTATTTAGTTATCATTAAACTAAATGGATTCGTAGTCTTACGCTGTGCACCATTACACCTCTTCTCAAAAATATTTTTTATTTTACCATAGGTATAATAGATTATCAATATCAGCTATAATTTTTTTATGATAATGGCTTTATTCTATTATCAGATCCTCAAGCTTTCTTTTTGGCACATGATGAACTTCCTTCTCATCTCTCCAATACTTAAGATCCTTAGCATCCTTAATTTCCTCAAGAACAACCTCTTCCTTAGGCTTTCCAAGGGCAATTACCATTAGAATCTCATAATTTTCTGGTATATTTAACTCCTTCATAAGGGCTGGCTTATCAATTGAGCCAAACTGACAGCCGGCTAATCCTTTTTCCACAGCACCTAAAAGGATGCTTTGACTGGCGATTCCATGATCCCACATAGGACTTTTGGAAATATTCTTATCCAGGAGCATAATGATATAGGCAGAAGGCCTTTCACCAGGAACAGGCCCATCCCAATCCTTTAAATAACCTGCCCACTTAAGCTTAGGAAATATTATCTTGTTTGTTTCTTCCCTATAAGAGATTATGTACTTTAAAGGCTGCAAGTTACCCCCTGATGGAGACAGCCTGGCTAAGTCAATAAGCTCCTCTAAGGTATTCCTCTCAATTTTTACATCTTCATAAAATCTTCTATAAGTTCTATTAGCTTTAATAAGATTACGTAACAAAACAATAACCTCCTTCTATATATCTATTATCTTACCTTCACCATCAAAGTATATTAGCTGTGGTGAAATAGTTTTATTAACTTCAATAATCCCAAAAGAATAGTAGATATTTCTTCTTTTATCTGTTGGGGAGACTGGGTTGAATAAGAGAATATCTCCATGGTTTTGGCAATAGGGTATGTGGCTATGGCAAAATATGATGCAATCCACTTTATGGCCTTGAAAGGACTGTATAGCTCGGTCAAGGGTCTTGCCTTTCTTGCCATGGCCATGGAATATACCAAAAGTAAATCCACCCAATCTTAATAGCTTTTTCTCAGCTAAGCTTTCAGTTAGCTCAGGAGAATCAAGATTACCAGCCACTGCAGTAACTGGAGCCAGTTCCTTCAATGTGTTTAAAACACCTATACTCATTATATCACCAGCATGAATGATATGGTCAAGATCTTTGAAAACTTTTAAAACTACTTCCGGCAGGGCCTTTGCTCTCTTAGGTATGTGTGTATCTGATATAACACCAATCTTCATATAGTCATTCCTCCAAAATCCTTTCCTATTCTATATTATAACCATCTATCCTTGATT
>JAAYTB010000156.1 GCA_012523855.1 Clostridia bacterium | reverse complement strand
TAGGAAATTTGGCTATGCTGGAGCTATGTATCCTTGGGAGACGGCCTTTACTGGTGAGGAAGAAACTCCTGAATGGGCAGCTATAAACATTTTGACAGGAAAGGCTACTAGGGTGTGGTCTGCCTTAAAGGAGCATCACATAACTGCAGATATAGCCTATGCTGTTTGGAACTATTATCTTTCCACTGATGACGAGGATTTCATGAATTCTTATGGCAGCGAAATAATATTTGAATGTGCTGAATTCTGGTTTAGGAGGCTGCAGTGGAACAAGGACAAGAACCGTTATGAAATTAAGGATCTTATTGGCCCTGATGAATATACAGAGCATATTGATAATAATGCCTATACCAACTACATGACTCATTACAACTTTTGATTTTACCGTAGAAAAATTAGAGGATATTGCTTCTACTGCGGCGGAATTAGGCATGGAACTCTTTGTGCTAGATGACGGCTGGTTTGGTAAGAGAAACAGTGATGACAGCTCTTTAGGGGATTGGTATGTCAATGAGGAAAAGCTTCCAGGGGGCCTTGAAGATTTGGCTAAGAGAATAAACAATAAGGGGCTACAATTTGGTCTTTGGTTTGAGCCAGAGATGATATCTGAAAATAGCGATTTGTATAGGGCTCATCCAGATTGGTCCATCCATGTACCTAATAGACGGAGAACTAAATCCAGGCATCAACTAGTATTGGATTTAACCAATAAAGATGTCCGTGACTATCTGGTAGATGCTGTCTGCAAAATATTAGGCAGTGCTCCAATAAGTTATGTTAAGTGGGATTTTAATAGAAATCTTACTGAGATAGGTTCAGCCTATTTGTCTCATGAGAGGCAGAGAGAAACTGCTCATAGATATGTGCTTGGCTTTTTGTAACAGAAGATAAAAAGGAAGTAGTGGTCTTCTACTATAGGATTCTTGCTAAGGCAAATGAACCTTTGACCTCTATACTTAAATTAAGGGGCTTGGATGAGGAGAAGGATTATATGCTCCTTGGCACAGATCAGGTATACGGCGGTGATGAATTAATGTACGCTGGCCTTGTTATACCGGAGTTAAAAGGTGATTTTGTCAGCACTTACTGGAGGTTTAGAGTAGAATAGAGTGGCTAGCTTACCACTCTATTTTTTATAGAAATAAATTTTGGATAGGGTACTGAAGTTTTTATAGCTAAAATGGTTTTATGTTAATGGTTTGCAGGATTCTCTGATTATAAATTTAGTTTCTAAAATGGTTCTTATTGGTGGAGTTTTACCTTCTATCAAATCAAACAGCACTTCTGTTCCTACTTTTCCTAATTGAGGGATAGGAACATCGATAGTGGTAAGGGGTGGATTGGTCATTTGAGAAATATCGTAATTGTTATGACCTATTATAGATATATCATCAGGTATTTTTAAACCTAGCTCCACAATTGCTTTATATGCTCCTACAGCCTTAACGTCGTCTGTAGCAAAAATTGCTGTTGGAGGATTATCCTTTTTTAGAAGTTCTAAAGTAGCTTGGTAAGAATGGTTTATGTCATATCCTCCATCGATGATTAAAGAATAATCCACTGGTAAAGAAGCTTCTTTATGGGCTTCAATGTAGCCGTCTAAACGTTCTTTACTACCTACGTAATTTAATGGACCATGAATACAAGCGATTCTTTTATGGTTAAAGTTAATAAGATAGTTTAGTGCTTCTTTACAGTCTGTGATATTGTCTGTATCTACGGTATAAACTTTCTTAGCCAAATAATCGTTAGATACCTTTCCTAAAACTACAAAGGGAAAGTTTATTTCGTAAAGTTTTTCTATCAGTAGGTCATTTACCTTGGAACTTAAAAGAAGCAGTCCCTTAACAACCTTGCTATCAATCATAGATAAACATTTTTCTATTTCTTTTTTTTCGTCTACGGCGTTATTAAGTATCAATTCATAATTTTTCTTGTCTGCTACTTCTGCTATGGATTGAAGTATAAGCGACATGAAAGCTTGGTTAGATGAACGGGCCGCAACTATTCCTATGGAATTGAAAGAACCTC
>JAAYTB010000155.1 GCA_012523855.1 Clostridia bacterium | reverse complement strand
GAAGGCCTATTCAGATATAGTGGAAATAGTAAGAAAAACTAAGGAATATATGAAGGATAATATTTGAATTTAAAGGTTAGATTAACTAGCTTTTGTAAGACAATAAAAAATGGACAATGACAGTAGAAATTCATCCCTTGAATTCCTCTATAATTGTCCATTTTCAATCTCTATCCTTTATAGCTTCTGTTACATAGGTCTTATATTCCTCATTAAGCTCTTCTATTACCATATTCCCATCTAAATTATTTTCCTTCACTGCTAGTTCTAAAGGCCTATCACCACCGCAGCAAAAATCTATTTGGTATTTTTTAAATATTTCCATGGCTCTAGGAAACCTTGTAACTATAACTCCAATTTTATCGTTCAAATTAAATGTATTTTCCATCACATTTACCTCCGTTTTTCTATTCTATGTTTATACTATACCCAAATTTAGTTAGCTATACCGTGATTGAAATCAAATTTTAAATTGATTTTGCTCATAGTGGCATATTGGTATATGCCCTATAATGGTCACATAAGGCGGCCAAGGGTTAGTCAAGAGCCGAAGAAAATAAGAGAAATTAGGAGGATTTATATTATGGATAAAATTAAGATTGCGGAAAATGCTTATTGGGTTGGTAAGGTTGATGATAGACCAGTTCCCTTTCACAGATTAATATTGGAAAAAGGTACAACTTATAATGCTTACCTTTTAGAAACTGAAATGCCTACATTAATAGATACAGTAGATATATCTTTTGGCGGAGAATTCGCTAAAAAGCTTTCAAATATAATAGATTTAAATACTCTAAAATATGTAGTTATCAATCACGTAGAGCCAGACCATTCCGGAGCCCTACCAGCTTTAATGAATAGAGCTAAGAATGCTGTTATTGTTACAACAGAAAAAGCCAAAGAACTATTAATTGAAATGTACAAGCTTCATAATAAAGAGTTTTTAATTATTAAAGATGGGGATAGCTTAGATATCGGGGGCAAAACTTTGAAATTCTTCGAAACTCCATATCTGCACACAGAGGAAACTATGATAACCTACTGTGTTGAAGATAAGATCTTGTATCCTTGCGATATCTTTAGCTCCCATGTGGCAACCTATGAATTATTTAATGATTTAGCTGACAAGGATATTACTGAAGACTTTAAGGTATATTACCAACTAATTATGAGCCCTCACAGACCTTATGTAAGGGATATGCTAGACAAGCTAAAAACTATTGAAATAGATATGATTGCCCCCTCTCATGGATATATACTAAGAAGCAAGGTAAAAGATTATATAGATATCTATGATGACTTAAGCCAAAAGAGCTTGCAAGATAAGAAAGCTTTGATTTTATACAGCACTATGACTGGTAATACAGGGAAAATAGCAAATAAGATCTATGAAGGCCTTACTGAATCTGGCATAGAAAGCAGCATTCTAAACGTCAAGAGTTCATCTATAGAAACAGCAGTAGAACTAGCTAAGGAAAGTGACATCATCATCATAGGAAGCTCTACAAGATATGGTGATATGATTGGCAATATAGAGGATTACATCAAGGAGATTGTAGCCCTAGACCTATCTGGCAAATATGGCTTTGCCTTCGGTTCATACGGCTGGAGCGGAGAAGCTATAGAAATAATTAATGATTATCTAAAGAATAGTAATATAAGTGTTTTAGATTCTTCTAACCTTATTAAAGCTACAGGAGCTGCTGAGCTTCAGCTACCATTAAGGGTTAAGTTCTACGGTGAAGACGAAAGAGCCCAAGCAGCCATAAGGGCTGGTAGATTAATTGCAACTATATAGCTTTTTCAATGGACAAAGGACAATGGATAAGAATCCATTGTCCTTTGTCTTTAGCTCTTAATTAGAAAGAATAATTCACAAACTAAGAAAAGCCTAGTTCTAGTAGACCTATTAATCCTCTATATAATCTAAGTCCTTGATTATAAGCTTTTTGTTACCAATAAGCTCAATTATATCTTCATCTTGAAGAGCTGTAAGCTTTCGGCTTATTGTTTCACGGGTTACTCCAATGTAATTGGCCATTTCCTCCCTGTTAAGAGGCAATTCAATCATTATACCCTTTTCATTTTTCACTCCATAATCTTCTGCAAAAGTTTTAAGCATAGAGGCAATTCTAACTTCTACATCCTTTGTGCTTAAATTTTGGACTAGGTTTTCTAAATCCATTAAGCGATCATGAAGGACCTCCATTATTTTTAAGGTGATTTCAGGATTCTTTGTTATTATGGTATCAAAATCATCCTTGGAAATTGTACATATATAGGTATCCTCAAGGGCTTCTGCATTAAATTGAAAATTCCCCTTTTTTAATAGACTCATATCTCCTATGAATTCACCATCAGATAAAATGTATAAGATCTGCTCTCGACCTTCTTTATTGTATCTATATACCTTGATTTTACCCTTATTAACTATATAAAGTTTATCTTCAACATCACCCTCAAAAAAGAGAACTTGTCCCTTTTTGTATTTACGGGTTACTATTATTTCTGATATCTTCTTAAAAGCCTCCTCTTTAAGAGTTGAAAATATATAAACCTTGGACACACAGTACTTTCCTGTGCAATGCAAACAATTCTTTTGGCAATGTGACATTATCAATCAACTCCTTAATATCTTCTTCCTTGTATTTATATTAGTTACTGCTCTTGTTATAATCTAGTAGCTATGTCATTTAATTATAGCATACAAGTACTACAAATGTTACTAAGCACTTATTGACTAATTATTAAGTCCCCTTTCAAACTCTTTGAAAGGGGACTTAATAATATTTTTCTTAACTTAAAGGCCTCCAATTTTCATCCTTCTCTTCTCCCTCTTTTGGAGACCTGACATATTTTAATAAATCCTTCTTACAGGCGCCGAACTTTAAATAATTTTTTTGTCCTTGCCTTAGGGACACACCGTTGGCACCACCCTTATGATCCGGATCATAATACTGAACAGCATCGTCCTCCCAAAAACATACTCTACAAATATCATAGGTTCCTGGTGGTTCTTCCATTAATGTTTTATAACCGCAGCAGGGACATGCAAACTTTGCCAAGTCAAATCACTCCCTTGTTTGTTATAACATTATTATTAACATTGCTGGAAGTATTTATAAGCTTTTCACAAATTTTATTTGCTTATTCTTCCACCTTTAAATTATAGTGTTCTGTATCTCCATACTTAACTATATTATAATTATTATTTTCTACTTCAACTACAGTCAAACTAGTAGGTTTCAACACTTGATCTTTGAAAATATCCTTTAAAGTTAAGCCTTTAAAGTTAGCTATTAAGATCTTTAATACTATTCCATGAGTTACAACTAAAATATCTTTCCCCTCATTTTCTTCAACTATTTTATTAATAAAAGTAACAACTCTATGCTTTAACTGCTCAAAGCTCTCTCCTGGACATTGACTTAACAAATGGGGAGTATTCCAAAAACACTGATACAGATCCGGATACTGCACCTTTATTTCTTCGAAGGTCATACCTTCCCAAAATCCAAAATTCATCTCTTTTAGCTGGTCTGTAGGAATAATATTTATTTTCCTGTCAGCTATAATAATTTTTGCAGTATTCATTGTTCTTTCACTGGAACTGGAATAGACTAGATCAATATTAAGATCTTCTAATCTCTTTCCTAATTGCTTAGCCTGATAAAGACCCAACTTAGTTAAGGGGGAATCTTTACTCCCCTGCATTCGTCCTTCTAAATTCCATTCAGTTTGTCCATGTCTTGTTAAATACAATCTAGTCATGCTTTTCTCCTTATTATTAGTTATATTTATATATGATATCAATATATTAATCCAACAAAAGCTACAAGTACTTTTCCTTCCACAATTCTATTCTAGTACCTTCATCAGAGTCATCTAGATCCTCATAGCCATAATCCACCTTAATAGCTCCATCCTTTTCTAAAATAAGGGTTAAGCTTGTCCATATTTTCTCTTCCCTTTTAAGAAAACAGTCATATAAAAGCTTTATAATCCTAGACAGCTCAAGATTATAAAAGATCCTTCTTTTTCTATCCACACCATATTCCTCAGTCAATGACTTATATTCTTTTAACTTGCCTGACTCACTTTCATAAAAACAATAATATACGTAATTTACCTCACCCTGCACTTCTGCCTTACTCAAGTTCTTTTTATTCTATGAAGCTTATTCTACTATCAAGGACTTTATCTCTTAGTATTTTTTTAAATTCAGCAAGATCAGATTCTGTTTCAAAAAAACTTTTTAATATTGCTGCTGTTTGTATTGGTGTGGTGTAAATTAAAATCATATCTGGCTTTTCTTCTATTTTATATATGTCCTTCCATTTAATCAATGAATCTCCCTTTTCATCCTTACATAAGAGCCCTTCTTCTTTCGTTATATATATTTTATCAGTTTCCATTCCTTTTGATGACTTATAAACACACTTTAGCTTCTTTATTCTTATACAATTAAAAATAGCTGCAGTAATAAAGCCTAGTCCAATGGTTAAAAACAAAAGAAGAATTAATCTTGGAATACTTGTAATCTTATCAGCTAATATTGATAAAGCAATAATCAAATAGGCACATACTTGTGCAAGGAATGTTTTTATATTTGAATTTTTAAAATGATATCTATTTATCTTTATAAAGTCCTGGCAGGTTAGTTTTCCACCAAACCTTATTTCCCTCATCTTCATCCCCCTCATAAACTCTAACTACTACCTTCCTTTAAACCCACTTTTTTCATAAGTATATTGGTATTATCATATACTTGTCAACCTTCCTGAAAATTTTCATAATTTTCTTAATTTTATTTCTTAATTATACCCATCTTCTATAATGCTAAAATCAGAGAAATAATGTTTAAAGAAATAACTAAGGAAAGTAGAGCAATATCCTCACTTCCGTAATTAGGAAGTATGTAGAAATATATCATTCTTAGAAAAACTGCTATTGGAAAGAAAACTGAGCAAAAAGCTAGGTAATAATTTTTTCATCTTTAAAACTCCTCCTCTCTATAATCTTTATTAATATTGTATGCATACAATATTAATACTAATTCTATATAAAAATAACTTTTCCTTGCAATAAAATTCAGAAATGCAAAAACAACCGTATTTAGAATTTTCTTAACTTTCTTAATGTACAAACTCTTTCATAGTAAGAAGGAATTTTCATATTAGTGTCGAATAACAATT
>JAAYTB010000029.1 GCA_012523855.1 Clostridia bacterium | reverse complement strand
TTTTTTAGTGCTTTTATCCTACATATATTATGTTATCAATTCCATTAACTTTTAAGTGAAATTATTGAGTCCAGGTCTTCCTGGCTTATCAAGGTATATATCTCTTCTATACTGGTTTTACTGGCTCCTAGAGATACATGTTCTGATTATCAAGAAAATGCTTTATCAGATATTTATTCTTGAGGAAATGCTAAAAAATGAACCAGCATACTTAAATTTGGCTGATTCATTTCATCTTTTTACTGCATTATTTAGATTATGCAGCAAATTACCTATTCTAATTATTACAATTCTATATACTCTCTGTTAACTAGATATTATGCATTCTATTATTACCTAATTTTGCAGCTAGATATTAAAATAATATCTAGTAAATTTTATACTATAGATTTTCTTTTCAAGTTAAAAATATCTATATCTGCTTCCTCAAATTTTGTTTCTAATGCATCCCATCCATTAGCTATAGCATACTCTTTTTCATCACACGCCCCTAATAATTCTACTCTTAATTTTTTATTATTACTTAACATTCCTATATCATACTCTGATAAACCAATAGTTGCATAGGAGATTACCCCAGGGTATGGTCTACCTATACATGATAAAATATCTACACTTTTTTATCTTCTTCATCCCAATAACGATAAACCTGTGGTTTTCCTCCTATTACTTCAGGTTCCTTTTTTGCTATTATTTTATTAATATCCATATTTATCTCCTTATCAGTCTCCAATTTTATACGAAACAGGGTTTGTCGCCCCCTTATATGAATTAGATCCCTTTCTTCCACAAATCGCTACCTATATCTACGATTTCATCAGCATATTTGATTACGTCACCAGTCTTATCTACAGCTTCTGCACCATACTTTATACCCTTATAGGTGTACTTTCCAACCTTTACAAGGCCATCACCTATCAATGGTATTAATGATGTTAAGGAAAGTCCTGCATTAGTGTAATCTCCTTCAAAGAGGTATATAGCTCCATTTGCAACATCAAAGAGCTCTCCAATTCCCGGTATAAAAGCTAAAACATCCAAGCCTCTATGTATAGCATTCAACCAAACTGGTCTGTCCTCGTCAGCACTTAAGCCAAAGGGATCTATGTAGCTTATTGGGTTTCCGTTAACATAAGCATATCTGTTTAAGGTTCTTCCGTCAGCTACGCTTCCTATAACTACATCCATGTTTATAAATCTCTTTATAGTTGGATTATAGTATCTTGCCCTCATATAGTAAAGACCGTTTTTGTCTGTAATTACTCCGTCTCTACCGTTCTATAAGAATGGTATATCAAAATCAACAATTACTGGTTGGTCAAGAAAGCAAAGCCAATAACTTTACACAAAGATACAACTATAAGGTCCGCTGATTATCAGGCAATGCTAAAGAAGATGGCTAGACTTGAAGGGTTTTATTTCTCCCATAAGAAAAACACCCCAGCGCCCTCTCCACGCCAAGGTGTTTCACATAAGACAAAACTATTAACTTTTAAAAGACAGAAGCCCTAATTAGTACCACTTAGAACCTGACCATTATTGGCATCCACTGTTACTACAGATCCATTTTTAAGTAAGCATAGAGCATTTTTAGCTCCTACAATTACTGGTATGTCTAAGGCTAAGCCTACTGTTACAGCATGGCAGTCTAAATCTACCTCCTCTACTATGATTCCAGAGGCAGTTTTTAAATATGGAACCATTTCATTAGTTGTATTGGCAACTACAACTATATCGCCATTATTATAGCACTTAGCGAAATCCTCCATTTTCCTTACCTTACATACCTGAGCTGTACTCTTACCTTTAACTATACCTTCCCCTTTTAATAGCACATTACCTACAGTATGAACCTTTAATAAATTGGTCGTACCACTCATACCACCCGGTACACCAGCAGTTATTACTACTACGTCCCCATCTTTTACTACTCCAAGTTTCTGAGCCTGCTTAACGCCTTCTTCAAACATTTCTTCCACGCTAGTTAATGGCTCTACCAAACAAGGTATAACACCCCAGGATAGGTGCATCTGCCTTTGAACCCTTTCGTTGTCTGTAGGAGCAATGATTGGACAGAAAGGTCTAAATCTAGATATCATCCTAGCAGTTTCCCCAGAATGAGTTACGCATATTATGGCTGTAACATTTAGTTGTTGGGCTATAGAGCATGTAGCATAGCTTATAGCATTAGTAATGTTATCCATCATATCAAACTGCATAGTAGAAAGCATTTTAGCATAGTTTATAGCCTGCTCAGCCTTTACAGCTATCTTAGCCATAGTTTTTACACTTTCGATAGGATACTTTCCTGCAGCACTTTCTCCAGAAAGCATTAAGGCACTAGTACCGTCATAAACTGCATTTGCAACGTCGCTGGACTCTGCTCTTGTAGGTCTAGGATTCTTAATCATAGAATCTAACATTTGAGTTGCAGTAATAACAGGTTTGCCGTTTTTATAGCACTTATTAATAATCATCTTCTGAACAATTGGCACTTCTTCTGATGGTATTTCAACACCTAAATCTCCTCTTGCTACCATTATGCCATCAGAAACCTGTAATATTTCATCAAAATTGTTTACCCCTTCTCGGTTTTCAATTTTAGCTATGATCTTAATGTCTTCTCCGCCTAGTCTTTTTAAAACCTTTCTAACTTCATTTACGTCTGTGGCCTTTCTAACAAAGGAACAAGCTATAAAATCAAATTCATTTTTAACAGCGAATTCTATGTCTTTAATATCCTGTTCTGTTAAAGATGGAAGATGGGTATCTGTTTCAGGGATGTTTACACCCTTATTGTTGCTAACAATTCCACCGTTTAAAACTCTACAGTGAATATCTTTTCCTTCAACCTTTACTACCTCTAGAGCTACTAAGCCATCATTTATCAAGACTCTCGTTCCCATGTTAACATCCTTATAAAGTTCCTTATGGGATACGCTAGCTCTTTCTTCATTACCCATTATGTCTTCATTAACTAAAACAAAGCCATTTCCTTCTTTAAGGGTAATCTCGCCATTTTCAAACTTACCCATACGTATTTCAGGGCCTTTTGTATCCATAAGAAGTGGTACAGGTTTCCCTACCTTCTCTCTTATCCTTTTAACTCTCTCCACTCTAAGTTTCTGTTCCTCATGATTTCCATGAGAAAAATTCATTCTTGCTACATCCATACCTTCAAGGATTAACTGCTCCAATAACTTATCATCATCAACTGCGGGTCCAAGGGTGCATATAATCTTTGTCATTCTCATAGTAACAGCTCCTATCTATTTTTATTATTGATAATTAAAAATTCTATTTTCTCTGCCCAATTATGTATAAAGCTCTATATTAATTTTATCTTTAATATAGTTATTATTCAATAAGCATAAAATATATACAAATCCCTGAAAGGGTATTTTTCTTCTACACTTCTCCCTCCTTTTCTTAACTTTCTGACTTCTCCTTAAATTATCCCATTTATATAAACAAAGTTCAAGATATGTGATAGCTTATATGCAACAATATTATTGGGAAAAAGGGATTATATCTCTTCAGGCTACTTGACTTAATTTTCAGAATATTGTATCATTAAATCATAAAGTAATCATATTTTTAAAAATTTAGAAAAGTATGATTAAGGGAAAAGAGGTGAAGATCACAAGCTATTGATAAGCTAGTCAAAGTCACCAAATCCCAAATTATTTCTAGTAAATCTTCTGCAGAAAGGGGTGACTATAAGGAATATATTAACAATTTACTTAGGAATAATTCAGGGAAATACCAAGGTCTAACGAAGGGAGTGTTGCCAAAACTTGCAAGATAACACCTTATCATATATAAATGGAAGCTAGGATTATTACTTTAATTAGTAGTAAAAATCCTAGCTTCTATTATTTTTATGCCCTTATAAATTTTCTTTTATTCTTTCAAGCTCTCCTTGCCAGTTGTTCCACCAATCCCTACTCCAAATTCTTAGAACCTTCCAGCCTTACTATCATAAATAGCCAAGTCTAATCTATAGCCAGATACACCTACTCCTAAGTCCACTTCATAGCCTAGCTCCTTAAGCTTATCATAAATACTTCTAGCCAATTCTCCCTTGTTAGCCTCTTCACTTACTTCCACTTCTTTTGTTTCTGCTAGACTATAGAGTAAGCCTTCCGCCTGACTCTTGTCCCCTTCAGATACTTCTCTTACATACCGAAGGTATTTTTTCAAAAGCTTAGGTCCATTATTTTTAGTTCCTTCTCCTCTGCTTGATAGTTCATCAAGGTATTAAAGATCTTAGTGTCCCACTTATTAATAATTAGCTCTGGTATAAGGTCTTGCTTTTCCTTCATCAGGCTATTTATTTCTTCTATAAGCAGATTAAACTTCTTATATCTTTCTACCCCTTCCCTGTCTTCCTTTTCTGCATTGCTAATCTCTAATAATATGGCTAGCTCAGGGATTATATTTATAAGCTCCCTATAATGACTCCTGTCATTAGAATTATCGTAAGCATAGCCCAATACCTTCTCTTGATCATCTGTCATATGGGATAGCTTAATCTTTAAGCTTATAAAGCCCTCATAGTTTTTCAAGGCAGAAGATGCGTCCTGCAAATATTCATTTAATGGACTTTTGCTGTATATTAATTTTAATAAATTAAGCCCTTCTTCATCCTTTAAGGCCTTCATTAAGAAGCTCATTTTATTTGTGAAAGCATATATTTCCTTAGCTACTGATATCAGCTCTCCCTTTATGGCTTCTCCTCTTTTATTAAACTCTTCACTATTTGCTTCTTCCTGCTTCTTGTTTTTGCCATAGTTTACCCAGTATACAGGATTCCACCATCGTCCATCATTTAATTTTTCCAAGAGCTCCTTGTTTTCTTCCTTGTTTATTTTAGCTGCTAAATTTATAATACTATCTTCATTTACTCCCTTAGGGCTTTCTATGTACAATTGTAATAGGCTGTTATTGCGAGAGTTGTCAGCCAGAGGAAGTTTTATTTCTACCCCTTCCTGTAACTCGTCTTCAATCTTATCTAAAAGCTCCTGGATATCAATGCTATCTAAATTATCCTTCAATTTTACTATAAGTTTATTCTTATCAATGGTTTTCCTAAAATCATAGTAGCTATCTGCAATCTCATTAGCTGTGTCCTTTACAACACTAACTAGGCTATCATAGGTCATGCCTTGGCAGGGGTCTTTTTCCCTAAAGACTCTAAAGTCCTGGTAGCCTGGATCCTCCCTAGAACTTATCTTTTTAGACCTGGCATACATCTGCTGCAAACTCAGGCCAAAAGGTCTTTTCTTTTGTAGCACCTGGGCTAGGGTTTCAAGCTCAGCAATGTCCCTGTCTATTTTCCTAGACTTGTCCTTTTCTGCATCATGGACAATTACTACCTTTGAATTAAGCTGGGAAATCCTATTGTAGATAACATCTAAAGCCGCTCTCTTCTGGGATACCATAAGGATCTTTTTCCCCTTACAGAGTCCGTCAGAAATGATATTAGCTATAGTCTAAGGAGGTCATAAAATAGAAATCTTCTTCCCTAATTTCCTCCTGACCTTCACTTGCTTGCACTTTCGTACTATTACCTTCATTGGCATTTATTAAAAGTCTATCTAAAAGCCTATTGGGCTCCATTCCCTGCTCTAGGGCCAAATAGTCATTGTATATAGAGTTATTAGCAATATGAAACCTGCCCAGTACTAAATAATTCTGGACTACCAATTCACCAAGAGCATATTCAGAACCTGCATCCTTACCGACATGTTCCTTGAACCTTTCAACTAGGTCACCTGCCTTTCCCTTGATGACTATGCCTGCATCTTTTATATACTTTAAAAGACTTTCCTGGTCCTGTATATTTACCTCACTTAAATCATAAAATTCTGTAATCAAGTCCTGCTGTATACTAGTATTGTTATACTTTTCAAAGGCCATTAGAAAAACCTTGTTAATTAGTATATACTGTTCTTCTATATTATCTATAAGCCAGGTATCCTTCTCCTTAATCAACTTTACTGGAAAGAGAAGTAGAGGAGCCTTTACAAAGGTACCATCTTGAAATCGGCCTTCCACATAAGGATAGCCTACATACAATTCATACCTACCTGTTTCCTTTTCTATAGCATTTATTTCCCTATACAGGTAGCTTCATTGACTAAATACTTTAGGAATCTCCTCTGCTTGCTTTTTAACTTTTACAAGATTCTCCTCAAATTCCTTGTCAAGATTTGCTTTTATCTCTGTTTTTTTGCTTTCTAGTTCTTCCTTACTGAGCATCATTTCAAGATAAGGGTTTAATTCTCTCCAAAACTTGCTCTCAAGCTCTTTCTTATATTTACTTACAAGCTCCTCCTCATACTTAACTTGACTAGGCAGCAATCTGAGCTTATCAAGACTTCTACTTGTTAAAAAGTCCACTACTTTCTTATCTATATTCTTTTCAAATTTATTTAGTGTAAATAAATCAAAGGAGTTCTTTTTATATATTTTTCTCATTACTAAACTTCTGTTTCTGCTACTAATATTAATAAGTCTAGCCTTATATTTGTTTAATATTTCATTCATTCCCTCACCACCTTATTTTTCTTCTTGTTCTCTATATTCTGCTAAAAGCAAATCTACCATCCTACCATAACTTTGCACCCCATCCTTTTGACCATTAGATTTTAAATAACTATTATTTATATTATTCGCAATTTCCTCTACTTTTCCTTCATATTGGGACCAAAATTCCATATTATCTATTAAATCTCTTTTCATACCTGGAGAATAGCTGGCAATAAGCTCCTTATAACCTTCATAATCCACATCAGCTAAAGCGTTCATAGAATATATTAAGGCTAGCATTACCCCTGAATACTTAAATTGTGGATCCTCATTGGCACTACAGGCCAAATAGGCAATGTAATTAGCCTCATCCTCCCTGGCAAAACCCCTTTGATGGGCCATTTCATGGGTAGCGGTGGCAGGTAGCATAAAATCTCTTATATTAACATTTACATTAGCCTCTCCTGTATAAGGAATATATATGCCAGTAATGCCTGTATAGCACATAGGCTTAGACAGGAGTATTTTTTTAGGCTTGCCATACTTTCCAGCAAGTTCTGGATAGTCCGCTGACAAATTCAAATACCCCTGGGAGGCCTTAGAAAAAACCTCCTTGTAACCTCCTTCAATGGTCATTACCCCTTTGGAATCCTCCTTCACATCCTCTCTTAAGATCTTAGCCCTTTCAATAAGATTTTCACAAAGCTTATATAACTCCTCATTGGAAGACTCTTCTACCTTTAAGTCAGATATTTCTTCAAAGGATAACCTGTTGTAATTAAAGCCCCATAAGACCATAAACAATATATAAAGAGCTGACAGATAGACCCCTAAATTAAGAAGCCTAGATAAGAAACTTGTCTTTTTTATGTTTACAATAACTTTAGCTACAAGATAAATTAAGATGATAACAAGGCCAGGCAAGAGGATTTCTGCTAGAGAAAATAGAAACATCCCTGTTATAAGGCTTAAGAACTGTCTTACCGGCCTATTTACTCCGGCAGAATAATATCTTTCAATAAAATCAGGAAAACTCTTACTTATCAGATTTATAATCATAATTAAGGGGACCATCCCAATAACTACAAGCTTCCCTACAGCTTTTTTCTTCATTTTCATAATCTCCACTCCCAACATCTTACTAACTTTAATTATAAAATAAAATATAAGACCTATAAGTATAATTATATTACAATTTACTTAATAAATATTCTAAAGCTTGTATAAAAATAAGTAATATTATGCTATTATTTTATTAATA
>JAAYTB010000154.1 GCA_012523855.1 Clostridia bacterium | reverse complement strand
GTTTCAATCCTTATTCTACTGGAGTAATAACTTAAACAGTATTTTTTGCGTTAAGCAACTTATCATGCGTATTTGAAGCATATAGAAGACAAGTTTAAAATTTCATTTATCTAATTGTTTTTTTAATAAAATAACACTATTTTTGTCCCCCTTACATACCTATTAATATCACAAAAGTAGCTATTAATCAACTCTTCTGTGCATAGGGCTTGTTTTCAATAAATATTTATATATAATTATCTTCTAATAACTGCTCCAAATCCCCTTGATACTGATTTTCCTAGTCCAAGATAGTCAGGTATAATAAAATTAACTTTGAAGCTTCCTGTGAAGCCTATATGTTTTATCCCCTTTAACATTACTTCTTTTTCCTTCAAATTAATCCAGCAACTAATTCTTTCGTCAACGGAATACTTTACTCCTTTTGCCATGGAGATTATATTCCCTATTAGTATTTTCTTTAATATCTCTTCTTGTTCAATCTTATTACTGGACTTATACTCCTTAATATGTTTTTGATTCAATGCAATCCAAGGATTAACAAATTTATATTCAACATAATCTTCTGCGCAACCAAAATCAAAACTTGATTTTATTATTTCCTTTTGAAACAAATTATACTTTAAACCGTCTAAAATCATTTCATCATCCTTGACACCAATATTTGCTACAATATTTGCACCTTCATTTATTCCAATAATCATAGGAGTATTTGATATCACCTTATACTGAACTAGGGGATATCTGTATATGAATCTATCCCCTACATGATTATGTAAAATATCAATCTCTGAATACTTACTTCCTAAGTAACCTCTTATCTTTTCACTATATCTTGGTGCCAACTTAATATCATTAAATGTTAGTTTGCAAATACTTACTTTCAATTTATCACCTCCACACTCTACAATATAATTGTTGATTCCGTATCTGTTATATACCCAAAATTATGATCATAAGCATTATTTAATTGGCTCTTTGATATGTATGCTATACTACCATTAATATCATCCTTAAACTTATTCTTATATACAGATATTACGTACTGATAAAAGTTCCCTTTGATTTTCTCCAACTTATTTCTTCTTTTAAAAACATCCTTAATTTCTTGATATTCCTTATACTCATTCCATACTTTTATTGCCTCTTCATCAGCTTCTACAAACACAGTAACCTTATCTTGTTTTTCTATAAGTTCAAATTTTTCAGCAACTTCTTCAAACTCCAAGAACTGTATTAACTCCTCTAATTTCTTGGACTTATCATTGCTTAGCAAGGAACTTAATTCCTGAAAATACATGTCATTGATACACTTATAGTCCTCCTCAAGAACTTCCTCTCTATCCTTCAATACCTTCCTTGTACTGCCTAGAAGTATTCTATCTCTATAGACATACTCAGCAAAAGCTTTGCCCTTTTCTACTACTTCCACAAGATATACTATACCAAGATACTCTCCCCTATCCTCTCTATTAGCTCTACCAGCACTTTGATTTATGGAATCTAATGGAGCTATATCCCTAATAACTATATCCATATCTATATCTACACCTGCTTCAACCATTTGAGTGCTTACTACTATCTTTTTACCTGGCGAATCTTTAATTGAATCTATCCTTATTTTTCTTTCTTTAGGTATTATACTTGTAGAGAGATAAATCCTTTCTCTGTCATCTTCTATCCCATCCAATTCCTTATAGAGCTCTTGTGATAATTTTATTGTATTTACAATTATAAGTATGTTCTTATCCCTGTTTTCTTCAATAATTGTAGAAACAAATTCAAAAAACTGTCCTTTATCCATTGGCTCTTTCTTAATTATTAATTTTGTTCTCTTGAACTGTTTAAAATAATCCTCAGACCGCTTGGCTAGCTCTAATATTTCATCCTTTTGAAAAATTAATGGTTGTGTTGCAGTTATAAATACAAAATACATGTTTAGTTTGTTTGCCATCTCTGTAAATAGTCTATTAATTATCCTCCAATACTTGTATGGAATTGACTGAACCTCATCTAGCAGCACAATAGAATTAGCCAATGTATTATATTTAATTAAATCACTATTACTATTAGAGAACACCGTATTAAAGAGCTGTATAAAGGTTGTTACTACTATCTGTGAATTCCAATTCTGTGTTAAAAATCTTCCTTCATCCCCTTCATAGTACAAATCACTTTTTTCATAGTTCTTAGGAGATAGATAATGATGTTTCAAAATTTCTTCTGAGCTAGCTTCCTTATTTGTTACTGTTGTAATAGCTCTTTTATACTCATCAAAATTTTGATCTATAACAGATGTGAAGGGAAGGCAGTAAATAACCTTCATATCCTTGTTTAGCTTAGCTTTCAGCTTTAAAGCAGCAGACATTGATGAAAGAGTTTTTCCAGTTCC
>JAAYTB010000153.1 GCA_012523855.1 Clostridia bacterium | reverse complement strand
GCGTTCGTCCTGAGCCAGGATCAAACTCTCAATTTAAAAGTTTGAATCTCTTAGCTATCGCTAAATATTTTTTCAAGCTTGCGCTTGTCAAAAGAATCGCTGACCATGATTTATTCTGTAAAGAATTTTCATCAATCTCTGTTCAATTTTCAAAGACCAAGATTTAAAACACTTTGCTGTCATCTGACAGCTTATTTATATTAACACGTTTATTTTCTTGTGTCAATATTTTTTTAGTTTTTTATCCCTTTTGCTAATGCCTTAGTAGATGGGACTTGTTTATAATATCACCATAGGATTTCAATGTCAATAATTTTTTATAATATTTTTTTCATTAATTTTTCACTGATAATTACCTCTGTGTTTTTAACAAAATCACTTAATTCCTTACACATTCTGATACTTTTCTTCATAATATGAAACTAGGATGCTTTTAATTTTTTCTTAAGGGCATCTATAAAAAAGCAAAGGAGAAAAGATAAATGGCTGCACAAAATTTTTATCTGTTAACCCTTGTATCAGTAACCCCTCTTTCCACTGATCCAAATAATAAAATACAAACCATCGTTTATAATGTAAAACAAACTTCCGATAGCAGTAATGTTACAGATTTAGTTAAGGCTGATTTTATACTATCAAGCAGTGCTACAATAGAAGATACTGATTGGACTTTAGATACCGACGATTCAGCAAACGGAAATTATGCCATAGAGTTTGTAGTAGATAAAGAATTAGATGTAAGCAGCTACCTTGTTGCATATGTAGACAAATCTGGAGATAAATCCGATAAACTTTTCGTAGACTTTTCACAAGCTCTGAATCCAGAAGGTATGGCAAACTACACCTATAATGTAAATGAGCCAGGAAAATACTATTTTGTATTAGATTCTGCTGATGGAACACCTCTTAATAAAGAATCTGCTGAAGCTTATGACTTCAACAATCCACCAGATGCTAACAACAGTACCATTGCAGTTACCTTTACAAAACCTTATCTTGCTCAAGTAATCCCTGATCCTTTAACAGGATTAGATGTTAATGTCATAGTAACCTTAAAGGACGAAAACGATGTTCCTCTTATAGGCAATAACGAAGTATCCTTCTACGCTCGATTGGAAGAATAAAAGTAGAATATAAACTGGGCTGCCTTGTACAGCCCAGTTACAACTCTAAACTTTCAACCTCTTCTTTGGATTAATATCTTACCGTTAAAAACATATTTAAGAGGTGAATTCCATGTTTAAAAAAACAATCAGACTTAGAATTAATTCCATTAATTTAAATAAAATAAACTTTTCTCTAAGTCCCAGTATACCTTTATTAAAAAAAGATGATTTATGTCTTATATTAAACAATGCTCCTTTTGAAAACTTTCGTCTTATCCTTAAAAGTAAAGGTGGAGGAGCCAGATATAGCATTGTTCCATACAAGCCTTTCAAATACACAGATACTCTTTATATTCAGATAATAAATCCCCCTTTTCAATCCTACAGATATAAGATCCACTTTGCAATGACACTTAATAAAGGTTGTGGAAAAACTACTTTTAAAATCCCCGGAAATGTTCAGGGGAAATACTCTTTAAGGCTTACTCAGGTTAACGGTATCCAAGTTAATTTAGAGAGCAACAGTTTTGTTGTCAGTAGGCCTATAGATCAATTTTGCAGTTCCCTTTATTCCTGCAAAAGAAGCTATGCCCCTGGTGAGTACATTGAATTACTGTTTTATCTCCTAACTATTGACGGTTGTCCAGTACCAGACGGTTTATATGAGATAGAAATTATAGAATCCGATGATTGATCCTTGTTAACAATAGGATTTAATCATCTGATTTCTATTTTTACAGGTCTTTTTATTTCTATTTTCCTACCATTAGATATAAGTGCAGCCTTTAACTTATATGATCCCTTATCCATTATTTTTGTAACAGCCTTGCCTATACCATTTTTCACTTCAACAATTTGAATGGGCCTTATATCTTGGCATAGCCAATTATCTTCAAAGTCTTTAGCTTTTATTAGGACATAATTGATTCCAGTTTCCAATAGACCCTCAAAATATGGCCTGCCAACCTTATCAAAATGGACATTATATAAGGTTATAATCCCTCTTTCCCCATCTACTTGGTATTGATCCCTGCCAAGTACTCTTCCTCTACTATTTAGCACTATAATCTTTGTAATATTATCAGACCATTCTTTTTGGGGAGTAAATCTTATTAGAATATTGTGCTGCATATCATTATTAACTCTATCTGCAATAAGGCTAGGTGGTACTTTCTCCCGCCATCGTCCATTTTGAAAGCTCAAACTTTTATTGAAATTTCCACTTTCATCTCCATATATTTCAATAGTACAACCTTCAGCAAAATCATTTTCATTTCCTTTATTCCTAAAATAAAGCAAGGCTTCTCCTACTTCTAAGGCATTAAACTTAAGTTTCTCCATACTTTGGCCGCTTTCAACGCTAGTACCATTTATCATAGGATACTTCCTATTTCTACTTGCTACTACAGTTATAATATTTCTTAGCTTTGTGGAAATATTGTTAAATAAATTAGCCAATACAATTGCAAAGACAGGCTCCTCTCCGCCCTTAACCTTTATAACCTTGTCAGAATCATGAAAATTATTTTTAACAATAATATTTTCTTTTCCATTAGTATTTAATATATAAGTTTCACAAGCTTTAGTCTCTGCCTTAAGTTTAAAGAAACTCTTTTTTATCATAATTCTATCTACTTGTTCCTTCCCCTCCCTAGAAAGGGAGCCAATTAAAACTGCAGCTTTCCCTCCTGGGTCACTGCTAATATCAGTAAGCTTATCCTCACTTACAAATACATCTTCAAGATAGAGGCTAGTACACTTTTTCCACTTATTAGTCCATATAAAATTATATTCATTATTATTAAAGATCCAGTTCCTTAAATCTCTACTGCAATCTAACACCCCATTACTGATGTACAGTTCACTGTCTGTTATAATAATGCTGCCTAGAGCAAGTCTATGTCTATTTAAGTTTATATGAACCTTTCTTCTCCATAGTTTTATTTTTTCACTATCACTGCAGATATTCTCAAGAAGCTTGATATCTATAATCTCTGGATTTGCTATAGCATACTTTAAGGCCTCTATATCATTTTCCACTAAGGCTAGCTTTTTTTCATAATTAATATACATATTCTGAAATTTACCTTTTAGACCATATCTTCTTACTATTCTATGTCCTTCTTTAGTTAAGGCTAGTATCAGTTCCCCTTCATGGTTATAGAGATTATTCTCGTCAGCTCTCTGGGACCTATACATTATAGTTTCCTTATCTGAACTTAAGGTAAAAGTTTTACTTTCCTTATCTTTCCTTAGTAAATTTACTATCTGAACTTTAACTCCACTTATGTCCCTATTAACTATTTGACTCAACCTATCTAGTCTAATACTGCACCTTACTTCATGAGCAAAAAAATCCTCTAAGTTCTTAGCTGCAAAATTTAAATCATCATAGATCCTAGACCTATTTACAACATTCCTCATCTTTATCATCCTATTACATAAAATTATCTCTTAATAGTAGCTTATGTAATTACTTGAATCTTGGTATAAAAATCACTAGTAAAGGCTAGAATTTTTGAAATTTAATTGATAAGGTAGATTTCATCATTCTGTCACTATTCAAACGCTAAAACATATTATAAATATTGGGAACAGAATAAGTTCACTTTAATATTTACTAATGGAGGAATAGCATATGGATAGGATAAAGTCCCGTAATAGACACTATTATGATGAAAATAATAAGGATTATCAAAATAATCGAGCCCATGATGATAATCGCCCCTATGATGATAATCGTGAAAATGATGAACATGGACCTTGCCTTGGTGACAATAACCAGCCACCTGTAGATCATAAGCCCATTCTTCGTGGCATTAGGGCTGCCCTAGAAAGAATCGAATCTATATTAACCAACCCCAGAGTTGGTCTTGGAGAAATAAAGGCAGAAGTAAGGACTATAGAAAATTCTGTTTGTAATCCTTATTATGGCCTTAAAGCTATAAAAGCTGCTATAGCTGAAATAGATAATTGTTGTGGACATTCATGTACCGACTCCTATAAGCTCTTAGCCCTTCTTAAGGATATTATTGAATTATTGAAAAACCCGTACTTCGGTTTAACTGAGATTAAAAAAGAAGTTGCAGCAATTGAATATGCGGTACTCAGTTCAACCTTTGGTCTACAAGAAATTAAATCTGAAGT
>JAAYTB010000152.1 GCA_012523855.1 Clostridia bacterium | reverse complement strand
CTTCTTTATCTTATACTTATTAATATAAGGGTTTTGGTTTTATATCATCAAAAATATAGTCTTTTATTTGCTGCTTTGTTTTCTCCATATCTGGTTCGATATAATCTACTCCCTTTAACTTTAAGTTATCCCAGTAACCGTTAACTGGGAAACGGTTTTGGTCAATTTTTTTGATACCGGACATTAGGAATTGAGTTCCTATTCCTAGGATTTCTTTCTTATTAAAGCTTGTAGTAATATGAGGTAGCACAGAATCAACTATTTTAGGATATTGTGTTACGCCAGCATTTACTATCCTTTTGAAGATTTGGTCAAGAACCTTTCTTTGTCTTTCTGTTCTTTCAAAGTCTCCATTTCCTACATATCTGATTCTGCCGTAGGCAGTTGCTTGTCTACCATTTAGGACTTGTTCCCCGCTCTTCTTTATAGGAGTATATTTTTTCTTATCTATATTACAAAGTTCTTTGACATATTTATTAATTTCGTTTACTTCATTCTTTTTCACATCAATGGTTATACCACCTAAGCCATCAATAATTTCTTCTAGTCCCCAAAAGTTTATTGTAACAAAATCCCTTATGTCTAAACCAAAGTTTTGATTTAAGGTTTTTACTGCCAATTCAGGACCGCCATAAGCGTAGGCGTGATTAATTTTATCCAAACCATGACCATCAATATTAACACGGGTGTCTCTTAATATGGAAGAAAGTTTAATTTTATTATGCTTATAGTCTATAGTAGCAATCATAATAGAATCAGAACGAGTTCTTTCTGCCGGGTCTCTGGTATCGATTCCAAAAAGAGCGATGTTCACAATTTCACCTTTGCCTATTCTATTTTGAATATCCTTTAAATCTTCCTCTGAGATGCCTAAAGCAGCATTATCTGTTGGTAATTCTTGTGTGTTGATTTTTGCAAATAATAAACCGGCGTAAGTAAAGGAAAAGCCTGCAAAAAATAAAAGTACCGAGGCAAGACATAAAAGAACGATTTTTTTACCTTTTTTCTTTTTCCTTCTTTTTTTCTTCCTATTGTACTTAGCATCTCTTTTGGAAGTTGATCTTTCATTTAGCATAGGGCGTTGCTTCATGGCATATCTGTCGTTAATACTCACTTTATCCATAGGGCCGTTCGCCATAGTACACCTTCTTTCATTATAGTTATACTTATTAATAATACGTAAAGGATATTGTATAGTTACATTCAAAGAATGTTAACAAATACATATAAAGTATACAATACTTTTCCTGATAATGGAATAGGTATATTGTGCAAAAATCAGAAGATAAGCAGTAGTCTTTTTTATATTTTGCCTTTCCATAAAAAGTGATATAATATATGATTGTGACTAATATTCTTTTAGCAGGGTCACGAAAGCTTATAAATTATCGTATATGAAAGACGAATGGTTTAGATATGAATAAAGATTATTTTGTGCATGAATCTAGTTATATAGACTTACCATGTAGCATAGGAAAAGGGACTAAGATCTGGCACTTTAGCCATATCATGAAGGGGTGTACTATCGGGGAAAATTGCAATATAGGACAGAATGTAGTTATTTCGCCTGGTGTTATACTTGGAAATGGAGTGAAGATACAGAATAATGTTTCTGTATATACTGGTGTCATATGTGAAGATGGAGTCTTTTTGGGACCTTCCTGTGTATTTACCAATGTTATTAATCCACGTAGCTTTATAGAGAGAAAATCAGAATATAAGGAGACTGTTATTGGCAAGGGAGCTAGTATAGGAGCCAATGCTACTATAGTTTGTGGTAATAAAATTGGCAAATATGCTTTAATTGGAGCTGGTGCGGTAGTTACTAAGGATGTGCCTGATTATGCCTTAGTTGTAGGTAATCCGGCTAGAGTTGTTGGAAGTGTGTGTAAGTGTGGTGAAAAGCTAGAATTTAAGGGAAATCGATCTAGTTGTGAAAAATGTGGAATAGATTATGTAGAAAAAGATGGAGTTATCAAAGAGGATAATATATAATGGACAAAAAAATAATATCAAGTATAATGTTTACGGCTTAACTAGTAATGGATACTAATGAAAAAGGATATATAAACTGGTTTTATAAAAAGGGCAATGTAATTATTAAGAAGCTAAGGGGAAGACTTATTTGTCAATGTAGAGCAGGTAAATTGAGGTGATAAAAATGAAGAGGATTAACAAATTGCTTTTTATCGATGTATTGTTAGTAGCTTTGTCCCTATGGTTAGCTTTTTTACTAAGATTTGATTTTGGTATGGATGTGGCCTATAAAGAGTATACACAATTTGTTTTAATGTCCCTAGTACCCTTTATAGTAATTAGCGTAATCTTCAACCATGTATTTTCCTTATACAATAGCGTTTGGAGATATGCTTCTATAGAGGAGTTATTATCTATTGTTTTTTCTGTCACCATATCAAATGTAGTATTTATAGTGTATAGTTATTTTGTAAATTATAAAATACTACATACAAGCTATTTTAGATTTCCCTTGACTGTTCATATAATAGCCTGGATTATATCCATTGCTTTTCTTGGGGGAACAAGATTTATATTTAGAATTAGTTGTACTGCCAATCAGTTATTAGAAGGGACTAATGGTAAGAAGAGGCTTTTAATAATAGGAGCTGGTGAAGCGGCAGTAATGCTTATTAAGGAAATTAAAAGCCACAAGGAATTAAATTATAATATATGCAAGAATACAAAGTGTAAGTTAAAAACCTTGCCAGGGATTTTTGAAATTATTGACAATAAAATTGAAATAGGGAAAATTAGAGATGTTAATATAGAAGATCTCCTAGGTAGGGAGGAAGTCCATCTCAATACAGAAGGTATAAGTGAATATGTGAAAGATTAGAGGAAATTTTTACAGACTACAGACCAGAGGTAGTCTTTCATGCAGCAGTCCATAAGCATGTGCCATTGATGGAGGACAACCCCTCTGAGGCCATTAAGAATAATATTTTAGGAACTTACAATCTCCTTAATTGTGTAAATGACCATAAGGTTAAAAAATTTGTGCAAATAAGTACAGACAAGGCAGTTAATCCTACCAATATAATGGGGGCTACAAAGCGCTTTTGTGAAATTATGGTTCAGGCCTTTGATAAGGTTTCCCAAACAGAGTTTGTAGCTGTTAGATTTGGTAATGTTCTAGGCAGTAATGGCAGTGTAATTCCTTTGTTTAAGGAGCAAATTGCCAAAGGTGGGCCTGTGACTGTAACTCATCCGGAAATTAATAGGTTTTTTATGACCATACCTGAAGCTGCTCAGTTAGTACTTCAGGCAGGAGCCATGGCCGCTGGAGGAGAAATTTTTGTTTTAGATATGGGCCATCCAGTAAAAATTGCAGATTTAGCTAGGGATCTTATAGTTTTATCTGGTTTAAAGCCAGATGAAGATATAAAAATTAAGTACACAGGCTTAAGAAAAGGAGAAAAGCTTTACGAGGAGTTGCTCATGAGCGAAATAGGATTAACAACTGCTAATCATAATAAAATATTCATCGAGAAGCCTATGAAGTATGAGTTTGACTTTATAAAGAAATCCATTAGTGATTTTGAAAGAGTTATTCATGAAGATAAGGAAAAGATTTATGAGTTGCTGCAAAAGGTTGTGCCAACTTATAAGCCTAGTATAGAGTAGAGCTATGGATATGAGTCTAAGGTCAGTGTTAGATACCAGTTCTAGACAGGAGAAAATATTAAAAGTATAATATTTATAGCAAGAATTTATTTTCTGACAATCAATAGGAGGTAAAGTATGTCAATAATTAAAGATGAGCTTTTAGAAAAGATAAAAAATAAAAAAGCTAAACTTGGAGTTGTTGGTCTTGGATACGTAGGGCTGCCATTAGCAGTAGAGAAGGCAAAAGCAGGCTTTCAAGTTATAGGATTTGATGTTCAGGATCAAAAGGTTGCAATGGTAAATCGTGGTGAAAATTATATAGGAGATATAGTAGATTCAGATCTGAAGGATTTAGTAGAGGCTGGTACGCTAAAGGCAACAAGTGACTTTAGTTTCGTTAAGGAAGTAGATGCAGTTTCCATATGTGTACCAACACCCCTTGATATCTATAAACAGCCTAATTTATCCTATGTAATTAGTTCTACAGAAAGTATAGCTAAATATGCCCATAAAGGAATGTTAGTAGTCCTAGAAAGTACTACATATCCTGGTACAACAGAAGAAGTTGTTAGACCAATATTAGAAAAGAGTGGACTTAAAGTAGGTGAAGACATATTTATTGCTTTTTCTCCTGAAAGAGTGGACCCAGGCAATAAGCAATTTAAAACTAAAAACACTCCTAAGGTAGTTGGTGGTTGTACTGCTGATTGTACAGAAGTAGCTGCAGCACTTTACAGAAGTGTATTAGATGGAGATGTTAAAGAAGTTTCATCCCCTGCTGTTGCTGAAATGGAAAAGATTTTAGAAAATACATTTAGAAATATAAATATAGCCTTAGCAAATGAAATGGCTATCTTATGTAACAGAATGGGCATTGATGTTTGGGAAGTAATAGAGGCTGCAAAAACTAAGCCTTATGGTTTTATGGCCTTTTATCCAGGACCAGGTTTAGGTGGTCACTGCATCCCACTAGACCCTATGTATCTATCTTGGAAGGCTAAAGAATATGACTATCATACAAGATTAATAGAAACTTCAGCAGAAATAAACGATTTTATGCCAGAATTTGTAGTTGATAATGCAATGAAACTTTTAAATAAGGAAAAAAAGGCCATGAATGGGGCCAAGGTTCTTCTTCTAGGTGTTGCCTATAAGAATGATATAGATGACTATAGAGAATCTCCAACCTTAAAGGTTATGGAACATCTTCACAAGCATGGAGCAAATATATTTGTTGACGACCCATATATAGCTGAATATAAGTATAGGGGAGAAATGGAGAAAACAATAAACTGGAAAGATCATATAGATGATGCAGACATAGTTATAATAACTACTAATCATAGCTGCTATCCATATGAAGAAATTGTAGAAAGAGCAAGGTTAGTTTATGACACAAGAAATGCAACCAAAGATGTAATGAAGGGTAGAGAAAAGATATACAAATTATAGACTTAATCTTAAAAGCCCTTCTAAGGGCTTTTATTGTACTTTAAGATTAGGTAAAGAGAAATTATGAAGGGAGAACAAGTAATGAAGATAATTACTGTTATTGGTGCAAGACCACAGTTCGTAAAGGCTTCAGCAGTTTCTAAGCTATTGAGAGAAAAACATGAAGAAATTCTAATTCATACAGGCCAACACTACGATGAGAATATGTCAAAAGTATTCTTTGATGAATTAGGGATACCAAAGCCGGACTATAACCTAGGGGTAGGCTCAGGAGCCCATGGAAAACAAACTGGGGAGATGCTCATAGCATTGGAAGAGCTATACTTAAAGGAAAAACCAGATCTAGTACTTGTAAATTCCACCTTAGCAGGAGCACTAGCTGCCAGCAAGCTACTTATTCCTGTAGCCCATGTAGAGGCAGGACTTAGAAGCTTTAATATGGCAATGCCAGAGGAGCAAAATAGAATCTTAACAGATCATATTTCCACTTTTTTATTCGCCCCTACAGCAACGGCAGTAAAAAATCTTTAAAATGAATCCCTAAAAGTAATACCTTTGAAAAAGCTTGATCTCTTCAAAGGTGCCTTGCCTTCTAAAATGTTTGAAGCACTAGCTTCAGAATTGCCTATAGTAATGGCTGTAGAGGGAGAGGCTAAGGAGCTAATTGAAAAGGCCCAGGCAGGCATAAATGTTGAACCAGAAAATGCAAAAGAAATAGCGAAAGCTGTATTAATGTTGTATAATAATAAAGAGCTAAGAAAGTCTCTAGGAGAAAGTGGTAGACGTTATGTTATAGCTAATTACTCCAGGGAGGCTATTACAAGAAAATTGGAAGGAATATTAGAAAAACTAATGGAAAACTCCAAGTAGGTAGCTTAATGAACAAATAGAAAATACTATGAGGGGAAGTACAATGATTAAGAAAGCCATATATAAGTCCTTAATTCTACTTGCAAGCTTAGCCCTAATATTGATGGTGATAAATCCAATATTTGTGATAAAAGTAGGTCATAGAGCTAAACTCTATCAGGGTTTGTACGACGATAACAAGAACCAATATGATGTAGCCTTATTTGGATCCAGTCATATGAATGGTTTGATTAACCCAAATATTTTATGGAAAAACCATGGAATAACAAGCTTTAATTATGGTACTGGAGGTCAGCCAATAGATGTAGCCTACTATCTATTAAAGGAATTTTTAAAGGAACATTCAAGTCCAATAGTTGTGATAGAAGTATACTACTTAGGTTTAACGGCAGAACATGGCCAGGAAGGTTACATCAGATATGTATTAGATAATATGAAGTTTTCGAAGAATAAAATAGAAGCGGTATTGAGCTGTACTCCTAAAAGCCAATGGGCTAGTTACTTGTTTCCAATAATTAAATACCATAGTAGGTGGAAAGAGTTAAATCAGAAGGACTTTCAGTACGATTACGAAAGCTCCTACTTTATGAAAGGTTATGGTGCCGGTAAAGAAAAGTATGGCAAGGATACAAATTCTGATATAAATACCAAAGAAACTGCAGAACTGCCCAAAAAGTCAGAAGAATACTTAAACAAAATTATAGAACTATCAAAAGAAGAGGGTTTTAATCTCATTCTAGTTAATGCCCCTTATGATTATACTAGCACTAAAGGTCATTCTAACTGGCATGAAGAACCAACAAAAATGTATAATAAGATTGCAGAGATAGCAGAGGAAAATAAGATTCCTTTTATAAATTATAATAATAAATTTGAAGAAATAGACTTTGATTTCAAAAACGACATGTTTAATGCAGGACACGTAAACTTCTGGGGTTCAATAAAGGTTACAGAACATTTTGGCCAATATCTAAAAGATAATTATGAGCTGGAAGACCATAGAAATGATGAAAACTATGAACAGTGGAATAAGGATTACGAAAAATACCAAGGAGAAATCAAGAAAATATTAAAGTAAAAGAGATAGGGAAGCCACCATATTTTATTGGGGCATCCCTACTTTTTATTTTTTTAATTTAAAGTTCTATACTAAAACTGGAAGTATATAAATTGTTGCTGGCTGTATGAAGGTCCATACATTCCAAATATCATAAGTCCTACTATAAAAACTAAATAGAAGATCCATCTGAAAATTAAGTTTTGATTGGACAAAAGTGACCTAACATCTTTTCTTCTCTGTAATAGATCTATTATAAAAATTATTCCTATGGAAAGTATTGCTACTGTAAACTCTTTGGCATCTAGACCTAATTTATATATAGAACCGTCTGTAAATATCCATGGGTTGAAATAAAAGCTATTCTTAATTAATAACAAGGCGCTGGAAAAAGAGCTTGCTCTGAAAAACAGCCATGCAAAGTCTATTAAAATAAAGGTTGTTAAAACTCTAAACAGCCTATAACTAAAGACCTCGGTCTTAATACGGAGTATATTAATAATTTTAGTTCTAGCGTTCTTAGTCACATAGCCTATAATCTGATAAAGTCCATGTAAACCACCCCAGATTATGAAATTAAAAGCAGACCCATGCCAAAGGCCACTGATTAGAAAAACTATCATTAGATTAATGTATGTTCTGTATTTTCCCTTTCTGCTGCCTCCTAGTGGGAAATATAAATAATCTCTAAACCAGGTGCTAAGGCTAATATGCCAGTTTCGCCAAAAGTCCTTGATAGATTTTGAAAAGTAAGGTTGATTAAAGTTTTTTGTTACCCTAAAGCCTAAAATCTCTGCACTACCTCTAGCTATATCCGAGTAGGAACTAAAATCACAGTAAATTTGAAAGCCGTATAAAACAGTGGCTATTATAATTTCAAAACCTTTATATTTGCCGGGAGTGGAATAAACAGTATTAACCAAAATAGCTACTCTATCCGCTACCATGAGCTTCTGGAACAAGCCCCAAAATATTAAGTATAGACCGCCCTTAATACGGTCATAATCAAAATGGTGTTTCTCATCAAACTGATGGAGGAAATCTTTTGACTTTTGGATCGGTCCTGACAACAAAGTAGGGAAGAAGGATACAAACAAGCTGTACTTGCCTAAATGCTTTTCAACTTTAACATCTCCCCTATATACATCTATTACATAACTTATAGCCTGGAAGGTATAAAAGGATATACCAACAGGTAATAAATAATCAAACCTAGTAATGCTAACAGATATATTCAGTAAAGATAGAAGTCTTGTTAAGCTTCCTGTAAAGAAGTTATAATATTTGAATAAAAATAAGATACCAAAATTAAAAATCAAGCTAGTAGCTATTATAAGCTTTTGAATTAGCTTAGACTTCTTTTCGTCTTCTAACTTTTTAGCCCTATCAATTAAAATACCAGCTAAATATGTAACAAGGGTTGTTGAGGCTAGTAGTATAGCATATTTAGGATTCCAGACCATGTAAAAGAAATAGCTAGCTATTAGTAGCCAGAGCCAACGTATTTTTTGTGGTAAAATAAAATAAGCTAGTGCAACTGTAGGAAAAAATATTAAATATTTTATTGAACTGAATAACATTAAAAGAGCCTCCTTATTATTGTGTTTTCCATTTGTTAACTGTTAGCTCATATTAATAATAAAGTTAAACAAAGTAAAATGCAAGGAAAAAAGGTAGTGAAATAAAAAAAGAAGCAGTTGGATTCTGCTTCTTTTTTCCTACTAGTATAGGGGGTCTGGCTTTACATCATCATAAATAAAGTCTTTAATTTGCCCTTTTGTTTTGTCCATGTCCGGTTCTATATAGTCTATACCCCTTAGCTTTAGATTGTCCCAGTAACCATTGACAGGGAAACGGGCTTGGTCAATTTTCTTGATGCCAGAGGTTAGGAATTGAGTTCCTATTGCCAGGATATCTGTCTTACTAAAGCTTGTAGTAATGTGAGGTAGGACAGAATCAACTATTTTTGGATATTGGGTTACCCCAGCATTAACAATCTTTTTGAAGATTTGATCAAGAACTTTTCTTTGCCTTTCAGTTCGCTCGAAGTCACCATTACCTACATATCTTATTCTGCCATAGGCGGTTGCTTGTCTACCATTTAGGACTTGCTCCCCACTTTTCTTTATAGGGGTATATTTTTTCTTATCTATATCGCAAAGTTCTTTGATAAACTTATTAATTTCATTTACTTCATTCTTTTTTACATCAAGGGTTATACCCCCTAAGCCATCAATAATTTCTTCTAGCCCCCAAAAGTTAATTGTAACAAACTCTCTAATATCTAAACCGAAGTTTTGATTTAGTGTTTTTACTGCTAGTTCAGGGCCGCCGTAAGCGTAGGCATGATTAATTTTATCCATACCATGTCCATCTATTTGAACACGGGTATCTCTCAAGACGGAAGAAAGTTTAATCTTGTTATGCTTGTAGTCTATGCTAGCAATCATGATGGAATCAGAACGGGTTTGCTCTGCTGGATCTCTAGTATCTATACCAAAAAGGGCAATGTTCATAATTTCCCCTTTGCCTATTCTGTTTTGAATATCCTTTAATTCTTCCTCTGAAATACCTAAAGATTTATTATCTGTTGGTAGCTCTTGGGTGTTGATTTTTGCAAATAATAGGCCAGCGTAAGTAAAGGAAAAACCTGAAAGAAATAAAAGGAACATGGAAATACAAAAGAAGACAAATTTTATCCTTCTTCTTCTTTTTCTTCTTAACATTCTCTTGTTCTTGTTGTACTTAGCATCTCTATTAGAACTTGTTCTTCTATTTGCCCTTGGCCGCTGTTGCAAGAAATCTTCCTGATTAGAACTTATCTTATCCTTGGGATTTTTAGCCATAGCACACCTTCTTTCGTTTAGGTTAGCGATAAATACATATTGAGTATACAACAAATTTAAAAATAATTAAATAAGTTAGTATTATTTTGTCGCATATATAAAAGTGTTATAATAAGTTTAATTTGCCAGTATAGGTGACAATTACAATGGACGAAAAAACGGATTATGAAATCAATCATAATCCGCTTTTTTATTATTTAAATAAAACACTATCTACAAAGTTTTTGTGATTACCAGCAGCTCCTAGCAAGTGCTTTATGCCTACTTGAGATTTCATCTTATTCATTTCAGATACTACATTTGAAGGCATATT
>JAAYTB010000028.1 GCA_012523855.1 Clostridia bacterium | reverse complement strand
TATTTACCACAAACAATTTCCTTCAAAACATAAGGAATCTCCTCAATTACATCACTGGCATTTACGCAATATTTATCCCTTGAAAGCTTATCACCTGCATAGCCATGAATATAGGCTCCGCAGGCTGCTGCCACTAAGGGAGAAAGCCCTTGAGCTACAAAGGAGCTAATAATACCTGTGAGACAATCCCCCATACCTCCTGAGGCCATGGCACTATTGCCAGTTGGATTTATATAAACTGTATGGCCATCAGTAATAACTGTTTCGTAGCCCTTTAAAAGCACAATAATCTTATGTTCTAGGGCGAATTTTCTGGCTATATCTACCCTGGAGGAACTAATATCTGCCACAGATAATCCAGTAAGTCTAGACATTTCGCCTGGATGGGGAGTTACTATAATAGTGTTTTTAGCCTTCTTTAAAAGGCTTAGGTTTTCAGAAAGTACATTAAGTCCATCTGCATCAATAATTATTGGGCATTGGGCCTTTTCAATAACAAGCTCCAAGAGCTCTAGAGTAGTTTCATTCTTTCCAAGGCCTGGTCCTATAGCTAGGGCATTACAAGGTTTTATAAGTTCTAGAAGCTTTTCTTTGTTTTCGTAGCTGCTTGTCATGGCCTCTGAAAGCTTGCAGCTTAGTATATCCTGCAGCCTGCTACTAGTGCATAAGGTAACAAGACCACTTCCGCTTCTTACTGCAGCCTCTGTTGCCAGGTAGGCAGCTCCTGAAAAGCCTTCTGAGCCAGCTATAATGAGAGTTCTTCCGTAGTCCCCTTTATGTCCATACTTGGATCTGGGTTTTAAGTTGTCTATAAGGTAGGACCTTTCCAGCATAAATTCATTATTGTGGAACTCATTTAGGATATTTTCTGGGATACCTATGGACTCTACACTTATGTGCCCTGTAAATTCTCTACTCTTGTAATCTAAAAAGCCTCTCTTATAGAATTCAAAACAAAGGGTTTTATTAGCTTTGACGCAGCAGTTTAAAATCTTTCCACTATCTCCGTTCATTCCAGAAGGTATATCAATAGAAACTGTATATTTGCTATATTCATTTATGGTTTCAATGGTCTTTTTAAAGATTCCTTCGACTTCTCTGTTTAGGCCTGTTCCAAAGATTCCATCTACAGTTACCTCTGCTTTTAACAAGGAGTCTTTTAATTTATGTATACACTCATCATCTGTTATCTTAGTAATAGCTACACCCATATTTTTCAGTATATTATAATTTGCATTGCAGCATTCACTCATGTTGCCGCTGTTATTTAGCACCATAAACACTTCTACCTTTTTTCCTAAAACATAAAGATGTCTAGCTGCAGCTAGGCCATCACCACCGTTATTACCAGCACCGCAGATAAGTACATAGCTTGAATATTTATCAGTATTCAGATGTTTAATTACTTTCAAGGCCGCATTCTCCATAAGCACCATCAAAGGTATGCCCAGTCTTTCCACGCAGGCTCTATCAACATGGCTAGAGTTTTTTGAAGTGCCAATTCTCATAATAACCCTCCACTTATTTATAAAGTCTTAATGCAATTAACTTATATATAAATTATACCATAACACCTTATTTAGTATTTCTAATAAGATGGTAAGTTTCATGTCCAGAAATGATAAGGGTATTGTAGAAACTCTTTTGGTGGAATTTGCTAATAATAATAACAAACAATGGTAGAATAATTGTATATTTTATGATCGTAGCTAACAGCAATATTAATTTTAAGGAGGGCTAAATGGGAGTCGGATATAAAATAAAAGACTTTTTTACTGATTCAGAAATGGAAAGAAAACGGGAACAGTATAAATCATTAGTAAAAAAGATTAATAAAAAGTTAAGTACTGTGGAGAAGAAAATAGAGTTATTCAAAGATAATTTTGACAATGAGTTGAATAATCTGATTCTTTACCATGACGATGGTTCCGGAATGTTATTGAGCACATATATGGATAAGTTGGCGATATTCTCTACTGATACTAAGAAGTTACTAGACTATTATGAAGAAATTTATGCTGATATAAAGCAAAAGTTGAAGATAGCACAAGAGCGGTTAGAATACTATCAGAAGCAATGTCAATTGGAGGATCAACAACAAAAAGAAATTACAGAATAGTGATTTTTAATATTTATGGTTAATTGGAGGGAATATGGATAAACACATTTCAAAGCATCTATTTGATTTTTTTGAAACCACACCTCTTTGGACGGGACTAGCTAAAGAGAAATTAGTAGCCTATTATCACTTATTGTTGCAATATCATGGTCAGCTTATAGGGGAAACGGTGCCATCTAGAGGTAGAATAGCCACAGTTGAGAATATGGGGAACAATGTGGCTAAAGTTGAAAAGGCTTTAAAAGATTTACTAGATAGAATATCAACTTTTACAGACAATTCAGAGAGTTATAAGAAGATGGAGAGTATTTGACATGGTTTTTTCAGAAGGTGAATTAATATGTTTTAATAGTTTACTTGATGCTAAAAGGATTTTTGGAACTCATTTTATAATTCCCCAACAAGACAGAAAGCCTTTTGTTGATAAAACTGTTGCTGAATTAAGAGAACATAAGCTATTAGACGAGAACAATAAGCCTAACAGATCCTTTTTATTGGTTACTAAGACTTTAGAAGAGTATAAAAATGCAGATAAGTATTTAATTATTAACAGCGTGAAGATAGGACTTATAAAAGATAAGAAGTATGTTATTTGTTTAGCAAGAACTAAAAAAGGTTACGAATTGACAGCAGTTGGCAAAGAGATGTTGATATACAATCTTATGCTAAATAATAACTTTCTAAGTAAGCAAGTTAAAGAAGAGGAAGAGAAAGCTATATTAGTTGATAATGATACTTGGGTTAGAGAAGTTAAGGGAAATTCAATAGAAAATCTTCTTTGTATTCAGTGTGTAGAAAATAAAAAATATAAGGACATGGCTTTTTTATATAGTAAGGGTGAAATAGGATTTATATATGATCCAATAAAAGGAGTATTAAAACAATGGACTTATGTCAGTATAGTAGACACAAATAATCGAACTTTTTTATGCAGACAGTCTTGCAATATCTTCACACTCTTGAGGAGTGATATAACCAATGCTACTGTGAATTCTTTTTCTATTACCATAGCAAATGTATTTAGGTAACTATCTTACGATAGTAAACAAGCTAAAAAGTAGCTGTAAAAAGCTTATGGTTATTGGAGGAATTAAATGAATAAGAGTTTGACGGATGCAACAAATAATATTAGAAGTATCCATTGGCACAATATAAGAGCCAATGATTCTTCCTCAGAACCACTGGCTCTTATACCTTCTAGAAATTAAACACTTTCCGGAATTTGAATCTTAATTAAATCTGAAAACTCTATATGAACCTTGTCCGCTTCAGGACTAGCAAAGGGAGCTGTTACTGGTTCTTCTATTGGTGTTTCTTGTAAGTTAGCCGGTAAAGTAACAATAAAGGTGCTACCTTTGCCATATTCACTTTCTACGCTAATTGTACCATTATGTACTTCCACTAGTGATTTTACAAGGGAAAGGCCAATTCCACTACCTTCATGACAACGGCTAAGAGACTTGTCAGCCTGAGAGAATTTTTCAAATATAGTTTCAAGGGTATCCTTATGCATTCCGATGCCGGTATCTTTTACAATAATTGATACAGTGTCCCCCTTGTCCATTAGTTGTACTGAAATGGTTGATGAAGGGTTTGAGAATTTAACAGCATTAGAAAGTAAATTTAATATTATCCTTTCAACCTTGTCCTGATCAAAACACATATATTTTTCCTCAGTATTAGTATCAAAATAAAACTCCATATGATTGCCTTTCATATAATCTACTGCAGATAGTGCAGTATCTTCAATCACTGCCACAATGTCTTGTCTTTTGAATACTGGGTTTATGTAGCCGGAATCAACTTTGGTTATATCTATAACATTGTTTACTAAACGAAGTAGTCTATAGCAGTTTTGCTTCATAGCTTGCAAGTACTTTGGAAACTGTATATCCTTAGAAGATATTTGATCATTATCTGCATAAAGCTTTAATAACTGCAAAGTGCTAAGAATTATATTAAGAGGAGTTCTAAGTTCATGAGAAATATTAACAAAGAAATCAGTTTTCATCTTATCATAATTGGACATTTCCTGTAGTAATTTTTTCTTCTCTTCTAATATTTCTTCTTTTAATTTTATTTCCTCTTTGTATACTTTCAATTTGTTTTCAGTGTCTATAAAGTAGTAAATTAGTGCAAATGATAGGGTGCAAACAAGCATCAATGCAGCCCATTGTATGGTAAAGTCAAAGATAGTATCGTCAAGTATGTACCATCTGGCTAGTTCAATAATTACAGCTGCGAAAAAGATAACAAAGCCAATACCAAAAACCTTTTCTAATTTCTTGCCTTTAAATAAGGAATATATGGTTAGGTATATAACTATAAAAATAACAATCATTAAAATAAAATGAAAATACTTTAAGGTGGCAGGCAATTGAAAAAGGTGCAAGAGGCTGCCAATAACACTTATCATAGTAAACAAAAATATTATAAAGGATATTTTGTTTAAAAGGGATTTAAATTTATCATTAAGTATGTTTTTCAAAAATAAGCATAAGAATATCGGTATATTATATAGAGTGATATGGGATTCAAAACTCCAAAACACAGGTGCATCCAAGAAATACTGCATAATTAGAGTTTGAGAAATCAACCACAAGCCTACATCTATGGAGCATAGGCCTAAAAATAAAAAAGGTTGGGTTTTTTCTTTTACTTTCTTTAATATACATCCCGATATATAAATAAGTATGCAGCAAACTCCTAAAAACACAAAGATTCCAGCTAATATTGCAGTGCTGATATCTTGTTTAAAAAATCTTTCTGGAAAGCTATCTTTAGGAGCAATTTGGAAGTCTGCAAGAAGTCCATTATTAAAGTTATTATAAGCATACAGTCTTAGGTAAAGGTTTTTTCCTGAGTGATTTTCAGGAAGACTTATAATTTTCCATAGGGCACCGTTAGCATAGTTTCCCTCTAGTGAGTTGAAGTCCGCAGATTGAAATAGTAGGTTTCCATCTAAATAAATTTGAAAATCTACATTATAGGTCATAATAAATATGCCGGCATCCTTTGAAGTATTATCTGGTAGTTTAGTTTTTAGCCAAAGATAATCACCACTTACATTTTTCGATGCATTTTTCTTTAAGCTACAAGGTGACCAATAGGTGAAAAGGTTTTCCTCTTGAATCCAAAGAGGATTGCCAAGACTATCTGTTGGTGAATCACCAACACTCATTTCCCAGTTGAAGTCATTCATTTTATAAAAGGAATTTGAAGTTTCATTGGCGCATACATTAAAACCATCTAATAAAATTATTAGTATTAAAAAGACAAATAAGAATCTCTTCACTATAAAAGCCTCCTCGGAAATGTTATATACATATAATTAATTATATCAAAAAATGCCCTAGCTTGGCAAATATTAAAAATTATGTCGAATAGTGGCCGAATAACTCGAGGGCTATAATGTAAATACCTTTAATAATATAAAAAGCAAAAAGAAGAAAGAAAATCCCTCTAAGTTCTTATGAACTAGAGGGATTTTATCATCTAAAATCTAAAATCTCTGCTACCTTCTTCGATTTCTGAAAGATATTTTTCTGCCCTTTCTCTAACCTTGTCATTAGGTACCTTTTTCATTTCCTTAGCAATTAGAGCTTGGCCTTTTTTCTTGGTTTCAGGAGAGGCATAGTCTTCTAAATATTCCTTGAGAGTCATCAAGGCATTAGGTTGACAGCAGTTAGCAATCTGACCTGACTTAACAAGTTTCATGAATCGGTCACCGGTTCTGCCTTCTCTATAACAGGCTGTGCAGAAGCTAGGAATATGATCCATATCTATTAGCCAGCGAACCACTTCATCTAGGCTTCGGTTATCACTGATTTCAAATTGAGCAGAATTATCTTCTTCCTTTTCAGGTTCAACATAGCCTCCTACGCTGGTTCTAGAGCCTCCGCTAAGTTGGGATATTCCTAGTTCAAGGACACGCTCCCTAGTTTTCTTGGATTCACGGGTAGACACTATCATACCTGTATAGGGCACAGCTATTCTAATAAGGGCTACAATTTTAGCAAAAATATCATCAGAGATAGCATTGGAAAAGTCATCGGTGTCTATATCATCTGCAGGGCGGATACGTGGAACGCTTATGGTATGAGGGCCCACTCCCATAGCAGCTTCTAAGTGTTCTGCATGCATTAATAAACCTACAAAGTCATATTTATACATATTAAGACCAAACAAAACTCCAAGGCCTACATCGTCAATGCCAGCTTCCATGGCCCTGTCCATAGCTTCAGTATGGTAGGCATAGTTATGCTTTGGGCCTGTAGGGTGAAGCTCTTCATAAGCCTTTTTGTTATAGGTCTCTTGGAACAGTATGTAGGTTCCGATGCCGGCATCCTTTAACTTCTTATAGTTTTCTACTGTGGTAGCGGCTATATTTACATTTACACGACGGATGACTCCGTTTTTATGTTTTATGCTATATATGGTTTCAATGCTTTCAAGAATATATTCTATAGGGTTATTTACAGGATCTTCTCCAGCCTCTAAAGCTAAACGCTTATGTCCCATATCCTGTAGGGCAATAACTTCCTTCTTAATCTCTTCCTGAGATAGCTTTTTCCTTGCTATATGTTTATTCTTATAATGGTATGGACAATAAACACAGCCGTTAACACAGTAATTTGATAAATATAGAGGAGCGAACATAACAATACGATTACCATAGAATTTTTCTTTTATTTCTTTTGCAAGACTAAACAATTTTTCATTCTCGTCCTCTAGGTCGCATTCCAATAGCACTGCTGCTTCTCTATGGCTTAATCCTTTATATTCCTTGGCTTTTTCTATGATACTGTTTATCAACTCACGGTTTCTTTTGTTTTGCTCTGCATATGCAAGAGTATCTAGAATTTCCTTATCATCTATGAATTCTGTGGCGATTTTTGATTTGACATTATACATAAGTATACTCCCCCTTTTGAGTAACGGCACATAATGCTGATAGGATTCTTTGACTTCATTATAGACCTCTTTTTATTATCATTCAAGTAAGCCACTGTAGTTAATTCTATAGTAAAAAAGAATATGAAGGAATATTTTGAGGCAATTTTTATGAGAAGGATAAAGATAAAATTAAAGGCTTTTTCACAAATATACTACGAAAAAGCCTTTATTAATCAAACTACTTCATTATTTGGCAAATCTTGTTTGTAAAGTCTACTGGGTCGTTTATAGGTAAACCTTCAATTAATAATGCTTGATTGTATAAGAGTTCTGTGTAAAGGTTAAGCTTATCTTTGTCGTTTTCATAGGCATCCTTTAGAGTCTTAAACACTTCATGGTTAAGGTTTATTTCAAGGACTTTTTCTGCCTTTAGGTCTGGATTACCAGGCATAGAGCTTAATACCTTTTCCATCTCTATAGACAATTCACCTTCATTAGATAGACACACAGGATGAGTCTTTAATCTCTTTGAAGCCTTAACAGCCTTTACCTTGTAAGAAAGGATATTTTTCATGTAATCAAAGAGTCCCTTGTTTTCCTCTTCCTTCTTATCATCAGTTTTAGTTTCTTCGTTTTCTATTCCAAGATCTCCACTAGATACGGACTTAAATTCCTTATCCTTGTAGTTCATTAACATTCTTATAGCAAATTCATCTACATCTTCTGTAAAGTATAAGATTTCATAGCCCTTATCTGTTACTAATTCAGTTTGAGGCATCTTGTCGATTCTTTCGATGGAATCACCACAAGCATAATAAATGTATTTTTGATCTTCAGGCATTCTAGAAATATACTCATCTAAAGTAACTAATTTCTTTTCCTTTGAAGAGTAGAACATTAGTAAATCCTGAAGCACATCCTTATCAGCACCAAAGTTATTGTATACACCGAATTTTAACTGTCTGCCAAAGGCTTCGTAGAATTTTACATAGTTGTCTCTATTATTCTTTAACAGGCTTTCTAATTCGCTCTTTATTTTAGACTTTATGTTCTTAGCTATAAGCTTAAGCTGCCTGTCATGCTGCAATATTTCTCTGGATATGTTAAGGGATAAGTCGTCTGAATCTACTATTCCTTTTACAAAGCTAAAGTAATCAGGTAAGAGCTCTGGGCACTTGTTCATAATCATAACGCCGCTGGAGTAAAGCTCCAGGCCCTTTTCGTAGTCCTTTGTATAAAAATCGTATGGAGTTTTCTCTGGAATAAACAAAATTGCATTATAGCTTACCATACCGTCAACACTGATGTGGATATGGCTTAAAGGTTTATCAAAGCCGTAGTGCTTTTCTGAGTAGAAGTTTTCGTAATCTTCCTTAGTAAGTTCATTTTTGTTCTTTCTCCAGATTGGCACCATGCTATTAATGGTCTTTTCTACGGTACACTCCTCATAGTCATTATCGCTGCCTTCCTTAAGCTTGCTTTCTGTTACATCCATTTTAATTGGATATCTAATGAAATCAGAGTACTTCTTTATAATTGATTTTAATCTATATTCCTGTAGGTATTCATCATAGTTTTCTTCTTCGCTATTATCCTTAATTGAAAGTATAATATCTGTACCTATAGCGTCCTTCTCACAAGGCTCTATAGTATATCCATCTACACCATCAGATTCCCATTTATAAGCTTCGTCGCTACCAAAGGCTCTGCTTATAACTGTAACCTTTTTAGCTACCATAAAGGCAGAATAGAAGCCCACACCAAATTGACCGATTATATCATGGCCGTCCTTTATCTCATTTTCCTTCTTGAAGGCAAAAGATCCACTCTTAGCGATAATTCCAAGGTTTTCATCTAATTCATCCTTGGTCATACCAATACCGGTATCAGAAATTTTAAGAGTTCTATTTTCCTTGTCAGCAGTTATCTTAATGTAGTAATCTTCTTTATTAAAGGTTATGGAGTCATCAGTTAATGCCTTGTAGTAAAGCTTATCGATAGCATCGCTGGCATTAGAAATAAGTTCTCTTAAGAAAATTTCCTTATGTGTATAGATTGAGTTAATCATTAAATCCAGCAGTCTTTTAGATTCTGCTTTAAATTGTTTTTTTGACATACATATTTCTCCTTTCATTTTTAAATTTAAGCGGAAAGTGTAATGAAATAAAAGGCGGAAAATATTTAATAGTTATAATATATTAGAACTTTCCGTGTAGTCTATAGCTTGTTTATTAGCACTCTTAATCGATGAGTGCTAATCTAAATATAAAATAACTCTGTTTTCATTATTTGTCAATGGCTTTTGTAAAATTACGCAAAAAACTCGTGATATAAATCCCGAGCTATTATTTTAGAAGGCTTATCTTCCGTCTACTGCTAAGGCAGAAAGTGTTGCGTTAGGAACAGTAAGTCCTGGAACTACATCTATTACTGAATTTGTTGAAATTTCAACAGTATAGGTGTAGCAGCCAGCACATGGGTTGCAGTCACAGAATTGGAAGCTAAATGCTTCAGATTCTAAAACAGCTGCTAGAGTTGAGAAGGTGTAAGTTCCTCCTATTCTTTTTATTCTATTGATTAGACCACTTTATCATCTTTAGTACTTTTGGGGATTATCTTTAAGTAATCCTAATATAGAATATGAGGCTTGGACATAATTGTCACAAAAATATTACAAATAATTAACTTTTAACTATTCAATTTCACTGTATAATATGAGAATATAATAATGAAAAAGTATAAATATATGAAAATATATATCCAATTTAATACTTGAAGGATTTACAAAGGTTGAGGGAGTGGAATCGTGAATATTCAAATATTTGGCCTTAAAAAGTGTTTTGACACGAAAAAAGCTGAAAGATACTTTAAAGAAAGAAGTATAAAATATCAATTCATAGACTTATCAATGAAAGCTCTTAGTAAGGGGGAGATTCAAAGTGTGTCTGCGGCAGTGGGATTGAATAATTTGATAAATACTAAGTCTAAGGAGTATAAGACTTTAAATATTGAAAATATAAGAAATAGCAGTGTTAAGGAAGAAATACTTTTAAATAATGCAAAGCTCTATAGGACTCCTATAGTGAGAAATGGTAAACAAGCTACTGTAGGCTATGAGCCGGATATATGGAAAGAATGGAAATGATATAAAAATTATTATCAAACACGCACAGTAATGCGAAACTAAAATAGTATATATTAAAGGAAACTTTATTGCATCATCTTACCATTACGAGGTGAAATTAGAAAACATTTGAGATTCTATACTATTTTAGAATCCTCTAAACGGAGGTGTGTATACTTATGTTGAGTTATGCACTGTTAATAGCATTACTTTACGCTGGTGAAAATAAAAGTTTAAAAACCCTGTTGGTTATTGCTACAGCTTTAACAATGCTGAAAGGTAATTCCACAAAAAAAGTTAGAAGGCCAAGAAGTAGAAGGGCCAGAAAAATATTAGCAGAAAGAGCCATAGCTAAAAAGGAAAAAAAAGAAGAAATTCTTGATAAGGTTCAGCTGGTGCTTCCTGTTATTATAAAAGCAATAGAACTGTTTACTGCAAATACAAGCAATAATATCCCAAAAGCAGAGGAGAGGGACCCTAGAGAGGACATAAAAAATGAAGAGGATAAAAATGCTTTTGCTGAACATGAAGACAGTAGCTTGACAGATAATGAAATAGCAGATATTACTATAATTGAAGACGATGAAGATTCATTAGAAGTGGATGATATAGTTTATAATGCAGAGGATATGTGGAAGAAGGACAGAATCAAAAGTCTTGCAGAAGAAATTAAAGATGCTTTTCATGGAACTACTGTAAATTTAGCATTAAAAAGCGGAGAAAAGTTACAGGGAGAAGTAGTAGGTGAATATAAAGGCTTTTTGATTTTGGAAAATTGTGGTATAATAAAATATGTGGACAGTACCGATATAGAAAGTTTCTCTTAAAGAGATTGTTACTGTATATGTACTTAAGATAAATCTCCTAACTTATTGTTAGGAGACGAATACCAATTTAGGGGGAGTAGAAAATGAGGAAAAGAAAGAAGGTAGCGGTTTCTATAGCTTTAGCCATAAGCGTGGTTTTAGGTGGTTTTCTTTGGGGTAAAAGTGTACAAGCTTCTCAATTAAAAAGTTCTATTAACGATGCCTTTATCAATGGGGATTATAATAAAGCTTTGAGTATTTATAACCATGCTGTTAAAGATATGTTAATAGGCGGTATTTTTAAATTAAGAGGGAATACTCATTCCATGATAAGCAATGAAGTATACAAGATTAAAGAAGATTACTTAAATAATGAGATAAGCTATGAGGACTCAAAGAAGAAATTGAATTTCTTAATAGAGTTTAATATTCTAGAGGCTAAATTTATAGATTCTGTACTTAAGGAGCTAGAGGCAATTGAAAAAAGTAGACAAGCTTTAACTAATGCTGAGAACTTATTAAATAATAAAGAATTTGAGAAGGCCTTGGAAAGCTTAAGTGACATTAGGGAAGTAGATGAAGACACCTATGCAAAAGTAAAACTATTAAAAGAAAAGACTTTAGCAGCTTACAGACAGCAGATATATTTACAAGTAGATGAAGCTATAAGTTCAAAGAAGCTGTCAGAGGCAGAGACTATATTAGCAGACCATAAGGACATACTTGGAGATGCTGCTTCAAAGGACCAAGAGATGGTAAAGGATTATTCAAGTGATACTAAATTTTTGTTGTTAGTAGATATTGATAGTCAAAGAACAAAAGTGTTTCTAGGAGAGAAGGGCAATTGGCAGCTTATAAAAGATTACATATGTTCTAGTGGAGTTCCAGGCAAGGATACTCCAAAGGGCACATATACAATAGCTTATAGGGGTGAGTGGTTCTTTAGTCAAAAGTATCAACAGGGTGCCAAGTATTGGTTGCAATTTAAAGGTGATTACTTATTCCATTCCCTGCCTATGGATCAGGAAAAAAATATAGTTGATTACACCTTAGGAACACCCTCTTCTCATGGCTGTGTAAGATTAAAGGTAGAAGAAGCAAAGTGGCTGTATGATAACATTCCTTCTAATACAAAGTTGATAATACAATAAGGAAAGTAAGCTTAGATTTAAATTTGTACAAATTGTAAATAAGGAAATATATTGCAAAAACACCTTGAAGTGCTACCGGATAGCGCTGTATAATATTGGTAATTAATGCAATGTATTTTCTTTTTTTATTGAGCTTGTAGTTATAAGCCAAAGGATTAAGGGGGCCAGGGAATGAAAATTGTTAAGAGGTTTTGTATTTTTTCTCTTTTAATAGGGATCTTGTCATTGGGAGTTTATGTAATGTTCAAAAATCAAGGCAATGAAAAAAGCCAAGTGACCTATAGTAACTATGGAGAACAAAAACAAACTTCTAATGATAATTCCACTAAGGAAAAGGTTGATGCAAATGAGGAAATAGGTCCTAGTTACAAGACTAAAGATCAGGAGACTTATAAGGAGCAGGATAGTTCAGAGAAAAAGGTTGTGGAAGAAAAAGAAAGTAGCTCTAGAGGTGCCTATATTCCAAGTGAAAAAGAGAGCACACTTCCTATGAGCCAAAGTGTTACAATTACTCCTAGCCAAACTACTATTAAACCTAAACTTAAACCTAAGTTTAATAAAAAAATAGTTGCCTATGTTGGAGGGTGGAGAGATCTATCTAAAGCTAACGTAGATTATTCAAAGTTTAATTACATAAATTATGCCTTTTTAGGAGTTAAGCCAGACTTCTCACTATGGTCCTTCCAAGTCCACGATGATAAGAATTTAAAGTATTTAGCTAACTTAAAAAAGGAGCAACCCCACCTAAAGGTAATGTTAGCAATAGGAGGCTGGGGAGAAATCGATGGCAAGCATGAGAGTTTTACTAATGAGTTTAGAAGAATAACTAGAGAGCCGGAATGTGCTAAGATTTATATTGATAATTTAATGGACTATGTGAAAAAGTATGATTTAGATGGTGTTACTTATGACTGGGAGTTTCCAGGAGTTGAGGACAAGCCTTACTATCATAATCTCTTAAAGATTACACGAGAGGCTTTTGATGCAGAACAAGTCCGCACCGGTAAAAAACTAGAGATTTCTATAGATATAAGTGGCTTCCAGTATAATAATATAGATGTTAAACAATGCGAACCCTATTTAGATTGGATGAATATAATGGCTTATAATATGCATGGTGGGCCTGAAAGAAAGCATGCAGCCAACTTATATGATTATTCCTCTCAATTTTTCGGTTCTACTCAGGGCATGTATGGAGAAATGGGAGGTTATAGTGGGGACAAGTTTGTTAAGTTCTATAATAAAATAGGCATGCCTATAAATAAAATAACCTTAGGAGTAGCCTTTCACGGAAGGGGCAATATTCCCCCAGGGCCAGATGGGCAAAACAACTCAGCGCCTAGCTATTATAAAATAGTTAATAATTATCTTAATAAAAATGGATATAGCCGATATTGGGATGACCAAGCTAAAGCTCCCTTAATTTCAAATGGGCAGTATTATGTTTCTTATGAAGATACAGAATCCTTAAAGTATAAAACGGATTACATAAAAGAGAATAACCTAGCAGGCATTGTGTATTGGGAGTATTTTATGGACGGTACCAATGAGTTGGTTAATGGGGCCTACAATAATTTAAGCAAATAAGCTTATTAGTTTTTAATTTACATAAAACAAGTGTGTGGAAAGTCATTTTTGAGCTATGTTGCAATGTTTAAAAGAAGTGTTGATGTATAAGAAAGGGTGTTAGGACAAGCAGTAAAGGTCCTTGCCTGGAACTTGTATTCGTCAACACTTTTTTAAAACAAAGCGCTATAGTAAAAAAAGATAACAGATATCTGTTATCTTAATGTGAATATAATTTTTTAAGGAACTTTCACTCCTATTTTTTCCCCAAAGTTAACCTTGGTTTCATAACCAAGCTTTGACTGTTCTAGAATGTCTGAATCAATTTGAACTTTATTTTTTTCTAGGAACATTATTACGGTTGAACCACCGAATTTGAAGTAGCCCTTTTCATCACCTTTAACAATCCTTTTATCAGGGTTGTATGATTGAATGATTGTGCCTACACAGGTAGCTCCAACCTCCAAATATAAGATCTTTCCAAAGTTATCAGACTGAAACAGGCTCCATTCTCTTTTGTTTTGGCAGAAGAGCTTTTCCTTTTTATTTAAGGCTACAGGATTAACAGAATAATAGCTTCCTTTAAGTTTATTAGTTTCCCCGCATACACCGCTATCTACAAAGTGGAATCTGTGATAGTCTGTAGGGCAGAGCCTTAATATCATGCAAATACCCTTGTCAAAGGTTGAATTTAAATCAGAAGTGCCTAGTAGCTCCTTAAAGCTATAGGTAAGACCCTTAACCTGTACCAGCTCATCTAAATCTATGTTATCAAATACCGTCAGTCTGCCGTCAGCAGCAGAGATAAAAGCATCTGGGGCCATATCTACAGGCCTTCCTTCTGCAGTAACCTTTCGCACAAAGAAGTCATTAAAGTTATTGAAATTAGCACTTTGATTTTCGCAAACAGACATATCTATTTGGAATTCCTCAATGAACTTGGGAATCTTTCTAGCACTTAGTTTGCTATCACAGTATTTGCCATAGAGGCGGGAGAAAAACTTCTTTTTCACAAGCATTTCTAGCATAGTCATGCCCACTGGTGAAGAATAAAGCCAAGTAAGATACTTGTCGCCAGCTACCTTCTCAATTTCATATTGGCCTGTCTTTCTATTGTAGTATTGGATCATATTGGTTCTCCTTGCTCTTAAGTAGATTAATGTAAATATTATAGCATAGGGGTGGAAATTATTCCAAGTCTAGTATGTTCATCTTTTCTAACTCTGAATTCTTTTTTATTTTTTCACGGCAAGCAAAGTATATAGCCATATATACTGCTGTTGGAATATTACAAAATAGAAAAAGCAAGATCATTGATGCTGTTTCAGAACCTGCCGCAGTATCATTTTCTTTTGTGGTTACAACCTCACTTATTACTTTACCATTTTCATCAGTAAAAGTTTTAGTGGAACTATAGTAACTAACGCTACCTAAGATAGGTAGAAATGAAAGAAGTAAGCATATGCAAGGGATAACAAGCCCTGTCCATTTATTTTGTCTCTTTGACAGGTAAATTTTTTTATATTCTGAAATTAAAATTTTAGCTGTGTCAAAATCAATTTTCTCATTAACTGCCAACCTCTTAATTAATGAAATGTAAGGCTCACTTTCTGTATTTTCGCTAAGCTGAATCTTTTGGATTAATTTATCTAGCCTCAAGCGAACAGTAGGGTAGGTTACAGAGTATTCCTTTGCAACCTCCTTTAGTGAACCGGAAGCTAAAATAAATTTCTTAATAAAGGCAAGATCTTCATCTTCTAGATTGCTAATCCACTCAGGTAATACTTCATTAGCCATTATTAACACCTCCGCTTTAAAAATATTAAGTCTAATATTTATCATTTACTTTAATAATGTTAAAGTAAATAGTAAATTTTAATTTAATAATGTTAAAGATAATTTTTTAATCTTATTTTAATCTTAGTCTAAAGTTGCTTTAATTTTCCACCTATATAATTAAATCATCAAAAGAAAGAATTTATATGGGAGGAAGAAAAAAATGAATGTAACTTTAGAAATGATTGATACTTTAAGACAGAGGGCTAAGGTAAGCTATGAGGAGGCAAAAGAAGCCTTGGAAGTTTGCAATGGGGATATGGTGGCAGCTTTAGTATATCTAGAAAGAAACAATAAGATAAGGGATAACCATTGTAGTGATGCAGGATATAATTTTGCCAACACAATTAAGGGCTTAGTTAGAAAGGGACAGGAGACAAAGTTCCTTATGACAAAGGGTGACAAGGTAGTTATTAATGTACCAATGAACGCACTAATTTTAACTACTGTATTTGCTACACCAGTAACCATAATCGGAGGAGCCGTTGGGATCTTTACCAACCATAAGATGAAAATTGTAAAGCCTAATGGTTCAGATGTAGACATAAATAGTGCCTTTGATAAGGTTTCTAAGGCGGTTAGCAATGTTGCCAGTGATGTAGTTCCTGTTAGCGGCAATGATAATAAAGCAGAATAGTTAATTATAAATGTGGCTGCTGCACAAAAGCTTATTTTATATAGCTGTGCGACAGCTCCATTTAATGATAAATATTTTTCTTACTGATTGTCCTAAAGTTTTACCCTATTCATCAACTGTTTTTTTATACCCTTTTTTCTGCTGTTTTTTTCAGGCTTAAAAGGGATATAGCAACTTTTTATCAATATTTGCTTTTAAAGGCTTGAATAGCGTTGTGTTATTCAGGTCTTTTTTTATTTAGAAAGGAGAGTTTTTTATGTGGGTATCAGGTTTGAAGAAAAGAAATGAGGTTTTTGAAATTAAAGAAAGTATAAATTTAGGAGGAATTAGAATTGAATCAAAATGCATTAGAAATATTAGAATTTGAAAAGATTAGGACTGAGTTGAAGGGCTATGCTCTTTCAGACATGGCAAAGGAGGTTATAGATAAGTTAGAGCCTTCTTTGGATAAGAGGAAAATAGAGCGCTGGCTCCTAGAAACCACTGAGGCAAGAAATATAGTAGATAGAAGTTCCAGCGTTCCACTGCACAGTTTAACAGGCATAGATAAGATTAAAGAAAAACTGGGAAAAACTGCTGCCCTGCAGCCTGAAGAGCTGGAAGCAATGGCAAGCTTTTTAAAGGATTGTATAAAACTTAGGAGCTTTATGTTAAGAGAAGATTTTCAGTATCTAGCACCAAATATATCTTCCTATGCTGTCTCTATTTATGAGTTAGAAGATTTAGTTCAGGAGATAGAAAGATGTATTGATAGAGGGAGAGTAGATGACAAGGCTAGTAGCAATTTGTCTAAGCTTAGAAAAAGAATTAACATTCTTGAGGAAAGAATCAGAGCCAAGGTTGAAGCTGCCATGAGGAATCCAAAGTATAAAAATTATATTCAGGATTCCCTAATAAGTATCCGAAATGGAAGGTTTGTTATTCCTATAAAGAGTCAGTACAAAAACAATGTAGCAGGCAGTGTTCTAGACAGCTCTGCCAGTGGCTCCACTGTGTTTATAGAGCCAGAGGAAGTTAAAAAGCTACAGGATGAATTAAACCTATGCAAAATAGAAGAAGAGAATGAGGTCTATAGAATTTTATGCTGCCTTACTTCTGAGTTAGAGGCTTATAGTAGGGAAATATCAATAAATATAGAGACTATGGCCCATTATGATTTCTTGTTTGCCAAGGGAAAATACAGCAAGCATATAGAAGGAAATAGTGCAGAGATAAACACAGATTCCTCTCATATAAAAAATATCATAAACATTATTAATTGTGCTGATAAACACTCCTTGGTTATCCTAGATGAAGTTGGAGCAGGAACAGATCCTGGAGAAGGCATGGGCATAGCAGTGGCAGTATTAGAGGAAATACAGGCTAAGGGCGCAGTGATGTTAGCTACCACCCATTACAGTGAAATAAAAGAATTTGCTGAGAAAACTCCAGGCTTTAGAAATGGCTGCATGGAATTTGATATTAATACCCTAAAACCTTTATATAGGCTAGTAGTAGGAAGACCAGGGGAAAGCAATGCCTTTTTAATAGCCTTGAGGCTTGGTATGAATAAGGAGCTTATAGAAAGGGCCCATAGGATTACCTATAAGGAAGAGAAGAAATATGATAGTCTCCTAGTAGAGGATAAGGAAGAAGGTTCTGTGCTAGAGGAAGCTATAAGGGAACACCATGAAGAGCAGCTGGAAAAG
>JAAYTB010000151.1 GCA_012523855.1 Clostridia bacterium | reverse complement strand
AAAGGGCAAGAAGGTCTTTGATAAAATTGATATATCCCATTTAGATGATGGAGGAATAAAGAACTTACTAACTAAAGCAGACGATGCAAAACTTAAGGAACTATCTAAATTTGTAGATGAGTTAAGCGATGTTGAGATAGAGAAGCTTGGTAAGATTGATGATGAGTTGGGGAGAAGGGTTAGGAAGGTAAGTGAGGGGGTAAGTAAAGCTGATATAAGAGAAAGAGTATTAAAGAATATTGAAGAAAGTAAAATTGCTAGAGAATCTTCAAATTATCAAGAATTTGCAAAAATAGATACAAGAATATATGCAGAGAATAATAATTGGGTAGATAAAGCAGGAAATAAACCTTATAATGTATATGAAGTAATTAAACCAATTGAAGTATAGGCAGGGAAAATAGCACCATGGTTCGGTGAACCTGGTGGGGGAATACAGTATGAATTAAACCTATCTGTTAAAAAGCTGATAGAAGGTGGATTTATAAGAAGGGTGGAAATAAAATGACAAAAAATGAATTAAAAATAAAGTTAATTAACGACCAAGTACCAGAAGAAGCATATTCATTAGAAGGTGGAAGACCCAATGAAGTATATTGTTTAAATTATATAAATGGTAAGTGGGAAACCTATTATAGCGAAAGAGGAATAAAATCGGATAAGGAGGAATTTGCTACAGAAGACGATGCATGTAATTATTTTTATAAGTGGCTTATTGAATCATTAAAAAGCGTAGGAATAATATAAAGATACTGCAAAACAAGAAAAAATTTAAATGCATAATAGTGAAAAGTTATTATATATAGTAAAATGTATATTCTTATAAAAATACTATACTGCATAATATTAATAATGCAGTGAAAGAAGTTGAGAAGGTTAATGTTTCTAATCAAGGAAGCATTAACTCTTTTTCAATGTAAAGAAATTGAAGGGAGTAAAGATGATATGTCAAATGATTGAAAATTTCAAGATGAGTCTAATTGAGGATGGTAAGAGTCCTAGTTAGGCCTGGAAAGAAGTTAAAACCTAGAGGGCACCTATGCCAAGATGACCACATTGTGAATATATAACAGATGGAGCAAGTTATTTCCCGGAGGTGTTATAGTATGGAAAATAGGATATTGACAAAAATAAAGCTTAGAGATAGTCAAGCAAAATTTTATAAACATAATGTATAACTGAGGTGTGTTTGACAATTAGATAACAGATAAAGTAGCATTTTATTATGGAATTGCAAGGTCAGATGTAGCGGATTTTTCATTGCTAGAAGAATGTAGTATATACATATTTATATCATTGATTTTAATTGAAGGAAAATTAAATACAGAAACACTTAGAAAAGAAATTATAAAATTATTAAGTGAGGAAAATATGAAAGTTTATAAAGAGCAGTTGGGTGATGAGTATAGTAAATTTGCGGAAGATGTAAAAATTGTAAAGAAAAACTTATCAAGATAGATAATTTATCTATCTTAATAATATGGGCCTCATGTAATAATTAAAAATTCAAGCTTATATATATTTATAGTGTGGCGTTTTTTATTGATGGAATTCGCCAGCCTATTAATATATGGAGTGTATTGTATGAAAGAGTTACCAATCTCGATAGAAGGCTTGAAAAAAGTACTAGTTTTTACTGTAACCATAACTGTTGCCCTTGTAACAGTTATATTTATTAGGTTTTATACATTTAGAAGGGAAAAGTACAGCACTGAACTTGTTTTGCAGCAATATTACTGTATAGAAGGTTACGAAGGTAAAGTTTATAAGGATAGATTGGTAGTTTATGATGGAGATTTAAAAATCATAAATCTTTATAGCAAAACTGTGGTGAAGAATATAGAGATTCCTGGGAAAACTGTTTTGGGTTTTGATATTTATGAAAATAAAGTCTTCTGGTCTGAAACTAGGAATGATAAAGGTATGGGAACTAGCCAGGGGGATTTAGAGAAGGGGAATAGTGATATATTTATGTATGACTTAAGAACTGACCAAATAACACAAATTACTACAGATAGATCAGCCCAGATCAAGCCTACAGCCTGGGGGGATTATATTGCCTGGCAGGATAATAGACATGATGAGTTGGTGAATGGTTATCCTCAATGGGATATCTACTTATATAATTTAAAAAGCAAGGAAGAAATAAGAATTACAAAGGAAAGAGGTATTCATACAAACTGTGACTTAAATGAAAACATATTAGTATGGGAAGATGGACGTAATTTTTATGGATTAGAATCTATAAGATTAGAGTCTGAAATTCCTGCAAACAATACAGATATTTATATGTATGATATAAATAAGGACAGGTATTTGTCAATAGGACATGGGATATATAGGGAGGCTTCTCCTCAGGTAGAGGGTAATTTCGTAGTTTGGCAGCAGATGAAGGATTTAAATCGTAATGGAAAGATAGTTTTGATGGACTTGGATACACTGATGACTAGGAATATTACCTGGGACGGTTATAATCAAAAAAGACCTTCCATTTCTGGAGGAGTTATAGCTTGGGTAGATGAGAGAAATGGTTATGAAAAGTTTAATAGCTTAGAAAAGGATAAGAATGGAGGATCTGATATAGGGATCTTTGATTTACTTAATAATAAAGAAATAATAATAGAAGAGGAAGGAGCACAAACTCTTTGCTCGGTAAGTCCTTCCTATATAGTTTACACTAGTAGAATTAATGAAAAAGAAAGCACAGTTCAAGTTATAAAGTATAGGAGGAAAAATAAACAAGCTTTACAGTAGATTTTTATGATATAATAGTCGAAGATGTGGATTTGTAAAGAAAAGGGTGAAGTCTATGAGTAAAGCATTTGATTATTATGTAAAAACTAAAAAAGAAAATGAAAAGCTTAGCCAGGATTTAAAGAAGAATATTTCCCAAATTTCCTATCTTAGATTGGCTGCTTTTGTTATAGGCCTATTTGTTTCCGTATATACTTATGCAATAGAACAGCAGGTAATTTCAGCAGTGGTTACTCTACTATGGATAGGCCTATTTATCTATCTTGTGAAACTTCATGACAAGGCTATTCAAAGGAAAAACTTTACAGATGCCTTGGTGAAAATAAATGAAAGAGCCATAGATAGAATAGAAGACAATTGGAATAAGTTTCAGGACAATGGTGAAGAATTTGGCCAAGAAGAACATCCCTATAGTGGAGACTTGGATATAGTAGGACATAACTCTCTCTTTCAGTGGATCAATAGCTCTGCCACATATTTTGGCAGGTTAAGACTTAAGGACTACTTGTTAAAGCCTTTAAAATCTAAGGATCAAATAAAAGAACGTCAGGAAGCTGTAAAGGAGCTGGCAAAGGAAATAGAAATTAGGCAGAGAGTAAATGCAGAAGCCATGCTTATATCAGGCCAGTCTACTAATCCTGAAGACTTAATAAAATGGGCTGAAAGACCGCAGAAGGAAGGAGGAAGCCTAGCTGAAAAGCTTATAACAAACCTCCTTACACTGGCCTTCTTTACCATAATCTTTTTAGCTATTTTTACGGAAACTGTTACATATAAGGCTTTTTTAGCAGTCACTGCCTTAAACTTAGCAGTGCTTTACCTGGGAAATAAAAAGGGAGGTCCAATATTAGATACTATTCACCAATATAAGACTGGAATCCGAACTTATGAGAATATAATAAGGGCTATTGAAGAGGGTAACTTTTCCTCCCAGTCCCTAAAGAAGATACAAAGAAAACTATATACAAAAGAAAATAAAAAGGCCTCAGAGCTGATATCTGAGCTAAAAGCTATTTCAAATTTAATATCTGACAGGAGGAATATGGCTTATATTATTATAAACATAGCCTTTATGTGGGATTTTAGATGTATTACTATGTTAAGTAAATGGAAAAGTAAAAATGGTAAATATCTTAAAAGTTGGCTAGAGGTTATCGGTGAGTTTGAAGCTCTCAGTAGCTTTGCCAATATAGCTTTTGAAAATGAAAGTTGGTGTTTCCCAGACCTTCATGAGGAAGGTATGATACTAAAAGCAGAGAACTTAGGTCATCCTCTTTTAGGACAGCGGAGAGTATGCAACAATATAACCATAAAAGACAAGGGTAGCGTCCTCCTTATAACCGGGTCTAACATGTCTGGAAAAAGTACCTTCTTAAGAACTGTAGGTATAAATTTGGTCATGAGCTATTGCGGTGCCCCAGTTTGCGCTTCCAGCTTTACTGCCAGCATAATGAATGTGTATAGCTGCATGAGGGTCAGCGATAATTTAGAGAAAAGCATCTCCTCCTTCTATGCGGAGATCTTAAGAATAAAGATGATTGTAAATGCTTCAAAAGGCAATAATAAGATATTCTTCCTGCTGGATGAAATATTTAAAGGAACCAACTCCATAGATAGACATCTTGGTGCTTCAATGTTAATAAAGCAGCTAAGCAAATCCGGAGCCAGTGGTATGGTTTCAACCCACGATTTAGAGCTAGGAGATCTTGAAAAGGAGATGGCAAAGCTAAGCAACTACCATTTCCAAGAGCATTACGAAAATGGAGACCTCCGTTTTGACTATAAGTTAAGAAGAGGAATATCAACTACCAGAAATGCCATGCACATAATAAAGATGGCTGGTATAGAGGTGGAATAGAGAAAAAATTATTATTACTTAACTAAAGAATAAATTACTAGGAGAAAATTATGTTATCTAAATTAAATATCTTTAAAAGCTATAAAGGTTTGCCAAAAAGCATGTATGTTTTATTTGTGGCACAAATTATAAATAGATTCGGTGACTTTGTAATGCCCTTTCTTACTTTGTATCTTACCATCAAAATTGGATTAAGTGCAGAAGTTACTGGATTTATAGTTATGATAACGTCCATAATCAACATGCCTGCTTCCTTGCTAGGTGGCTATGCCGCAGATAAATTTGGACGAAAAAAGACCTATATATTGGCACAAGAGGCTGCTACTTTGAGCATGCTACCCTGTGCTTTTGTTTCTAACCCTTATATTAATGTAAGCTCTCTTATGATAGCATCCTTTTTCACGGTTTTATTAGACCGGCAATGAATGCTATGGTTGCAGATATTTTACCGCCGGAAAAGAGGCAGACAGGTTACGCATTGCAATATTTAGGGATAAATTTAGGAGTAGCATTAGGGCCTTTAGTAGCAGGAGTACTTTTTAATAAATTATTACCATTGCTCTTTATAGGTGATGCTATAACCTCCTTCATAGCCTTATATTTGGTAGCTGCTAACATAGAAGAAACCGATCCCTCCCAGACCAAGAAGAATGTTCATCTTGAAACTGAGAGAGAGGTAAAAAAGAATGTTTTTCTTGCCCTACTGGAGAGGCCACAGCTCTTAATATTTTTCCTTGTGTATATACTTTACGGTATTATTTACACCCAGCATCGCTTCTCTTTACCTTTAACCATGAATGAAATTTTCGGCCATGATGGAACGCAAAAATTCAGCTTGTTAATGAGCACCAATGCCTTTACTGTAATTGGACTAACTGTTGTCATAATAGCCTTTACTTCTAAGTTCCATCCCTTAGCTAATATGGTTTTAGCTGGCATAAGCTATGCTATTGGATTTGGAATGGTTGGTTATGTAAACAATATACTTTTGCTAATGGTATCCACTGTTATATGGACCATAGGAGAAATCCTTGTTACCACAAACTTTGGAGTTTATGTGGCTAATAATAGTCCAAGCAACTACAGAGCAACCTTTAACGCCTTTGGTTCCATAAGCTGGGCTGTTGGTTCAGCTGCAGGTACCTACTTGGCAGGCTTATATATAAAATACTATGGCCTAAAATCTCTGTGGAATGGAATAATAATATTATCCATCATTGCCTCGTTAATGATGGGAATCCTTCGAAAGTATGGGAGAGGGAGAAGATTGAATAAATAAAAACAAAAAGCGTATTTGAAAAGCCTAATAAGCTTCTTCAAATACGCTTTTTTTTAATATATTTTGTTAATAACAAAACCTTCCTTATTAAAGGCATCTATTATTTGAGCCACATGCTCATGGCCATTAGTTTCCACTGTAACTTCCAACTGCACCTGCATAAATCTATAGCTTGTTTTGTATTGGTTGTGGTCGAGCTTTATTACATTGGCATTATGCCTAGTAAGGATTTCGCTAACCTTTAGCAATTGACCTGGTCTATCCGGCAGTTCCATGGAAAAACAGAATATACGACCTCTAGAAACAAGACCTCTGTTGATAAGAGAAGCTATGGTTAACACATCTATATTTCCACCACTTACAACACAGACAACCTTCTTACCTCTTTCTTGCAGTCTGCGGAGACCAGCCAAGGGAAGGACACCAGCATTTTCTGCAACTAGCTTATGCTTTTCTACTAGAATTAAGAAGGCTTCCATTAGTTCATAATCAGATACTGCGATAATTTCATCGGCAAAATCTCTTGTTAATGGAAAGGTTAATTCACCTGGTTTTTTTACTGCAGCACCGTCAGCAATAGTTTTTGTAGAAGGGAGATCGATTAATCTATTACCTTCAATGGATAGCTTCATAGAGGCACAACCCTCTGGTTCAACACCTATAACCTTAATGTTAGGATTAATAGCTTTTGCAGCTATAGCGATACCGCTTATCAAACCACCGCCGCCCACTGAGGCCAATATATAATCTGCATCCTTTATTTCTTCTAAAATTTCAATAGCTATAGTACCCTGACCAGCAATTACATCTAAATTATCAAAGGGATGAGCGAAAATATAGCCCTTTTCCTTTTCTAGCTTAAGAGCATGGTCACAAGCAGCATCATAGCAATTACCATGAAGAATTACTTCTGCTCCAAGTTTTTTAGTAGCTTCAACCTTGATTAGTGGTGTAGTAGTTGGCATAACTATCACAGCCTTGGCTCCCAATTTTTGAGCAGCAAAGGCAACACCTTGAGCATGATTACCGGCAGAAGCTGCTATAATTCCTCTCTGTCTCTCTTCTTCACTGAGTTTGCTTATCATATTATAAGCTCCTCTAATTTTAAAAGAGCCTGTAGTTTGTAAGTTTTCTGGTTTAATGTAAACATCATTACCACTTTCTTCACTAAAAATGTGGCTATAAAATATTGGAGTTTTCTTGATAATTCCCTGCAATCTTTCTCTTGCAGCTGCGATCTCTGCAAAATTTAAAGTAGCTTTTGCATCATTATCATCCTTGGTATAAAAAGTATTCATGAAAAATCCTCCTTTAATTAGCTAAATTTAATTTTATACCATTAGGTAAATAAGTCAATGGACTTTATACCATATTTTAAGCCGCTAAGGAAAAAAAGCACCTTCTCAATGAAAGTGAGAAGATGCCTTAAGAAAATAGTATCAGCTAGGTCGAAGTTTATAATAAACCGAATTTATCTAAGTATCCAAAAATGAATACTAAGAAAACAATGAAAGGTAAAATAAAGGTAACATAGAACTTTAATTTTTCAGGGAACTTAAGTCCCTTACCTTCATTAGCTTCCTTAATAAAGTTCTTCCATCCCCAGCCGTAGCGAGTGGTACAGAATAAAACATATACTAAAGAACCTAAGGGGAGAATATTATTGCTTACAATAAAGTCTTCTAGGTCTAAAATTGTACTACCAGCTCCTAAAGGTTGAATACCGCTCCAAAGGTTGAAGCCAAGAACACAAGGTATTGATAAAAGAACTACTGCAACTATATTGATAGCAACGGCTTTTTTTCTTGAACAACCACTAAGGTCTATAGCAAAGGAAATAATATTTTCGAAAACAGCTACAACTGTGGATAAAGATGCAAAAACCATAAATACATAAAAAACTATTCCCCAAATTTGGCCGAATTTCATAGAGTTAAATATATTAGGTAATGTAATGAACACAAGTCCAGGACCACTACCAGGATTAACACCAAAGGAGAAACATGCTGGGAAAATAATTAAACCAGACATAACAGCCACAAAGGTATCAAGTATGGTAATATTTAACCCTTCTCCTAACAAGGTTCTGTCACTTGAAACATAGCTGCCAAATATGGCCATACTTCCCATACCGATACTTAAGGTAAAGAAAGCCTGCCCCATAGCAGCATAAATTGTTGACCATAATCCATTTTCCTTAATACCATCAAGGTTGGGTAATAAGTAGAAGGCTAGACCTTCCTTTGCATTTGGCAAGGTTACTGATCGAATAACAAGGGTAATTAATATAATAAGAAGACAAGACATCATTGCCTTTGTGATTTTTTCAACACCGTTTACCAAACCTAGGGCGCAAATTGCAAAACCAATAATACAAACAGCAATCATCCAAAAGATGCTGGCACCAGCACTTGAAGTAAGGCCTCCAAACATTCCTTCGATATCCTCTGGCTTTGCTCCTACAAAGTCTCCTTTTATCATGTGGAATAAATATGCCATCATCCATCCGGAAATTGTAGTATAAAACATCATTAAAAGATAGTTGCCAGCCATCCCAAACCATTTAAAAATATGCCACTTAGTTCCTTTTGGCTCCAAAACATCAAAGGATGTAGCCACGCTCTTCTTACTAGCACGACCAACAGAGAACTCCATTGTCATGATTGGAAGCCCAAGAATTAGTAGAAATAAAAAGTAAATTAGTACAAAAATGCCCCCTCCATATACACCGGTAATATAGGGAAAACGCCACACATTACCTAATCCAATGGCACATCCGGCAGAAATTAAAATAAAGCCTAGACGTGACGAAAATCTTTCTCTTTCCTGATTCATACACTCCACCTCTTAAAATATAACTTAATAATTATTCTACAATACTTTTAATAATAAGAGAAGTAAAGTTGATAAAAATTATAAAAATTATAAAATGTGTGGTGATATTTTGTGTTTTTTGAAAATTTAAAATGCTTTTACTTACTTACAATTCTATAATAAGTTCTAGCAGTTAAAGAGTATACTAGAGCGTAAAAAATAGCAAAGATCAAAATAGTTATAGCTGTGCACACTGCAAAGAGCGGAATGTTAGTAAGATTAAAAAGAGAGAGCAATTTAGTTATTACTTTAAAGGCAAAGGCTATGTGGATTACTGCTGCTACAAGGGGGAGAAAGAAGACAGTTAATACTTGACTGCTAATAACCTTCTTAACTTCATTATGGCTCATGCCAACCTTTTGCATAATTTCAAAACGTTCCTTGTCATCGTAGCCTTCAGCAATCTGCTTATAATATATGATAAGGACTGTTGCCATTATAAAGAGAAGTCCTAGGAAGATGCCAAGGAAAAACAAAACTCCGTATAAAGAATAGAAACCTTCCCGTAAACTTTCCCTTCCTTCTAGCCTAACATCAATATTAAGTTCTTTTAAAGCCTTTTGTAAGGCTGAAGTAAGTTTTATCTCTAAATCCTTATCTCCATCTATATCAAAGCCGTAAAAGTAGGAAAGGTCTCCCATAGGATTATCCTTACCTTCAAGAGCTTTGTAAACTTCATGGATAGTATCTGCATTATTAACAACAAGATAATAAGTGTTCCTTAGTATGGCAGTCATCTCACCGTCAATATCTAGTGAGGATAGACGTTTTTTAACTGTAATTTTATGACCATTGAAATTTAGACTATCTCCTGAAAGATCCCCATGAACGGTATATAGTAAGGCTTCATTATTGGATAAGCTTTCAGAATCCTTTACCATCTTGTTATAATCATCAAGGGTAATGAAGGTTACCATTGCAAAACTATCAAGCTCGTATACAGGTAGTCCTTGACTTGATGAAAACTTATTTCCATTTTGCTTAAGACTAAAGGTCATAGGACGATAATGGATAGTGTTTTTTTCATTAACCTTTACCTTTTTTATTTCTTCCTTAATAACTGAATTAAGCTTACCAGCATCCTCATCGGAAATACCGACACCGTTAACAGTTATTTCCCTTGGATATCGAGTTTTCAATGCATCATCCACTCCTACATACATAGAGACGGTAGTGGATATTAGGAAAATTACCGTTGTGGCTAATATACATATATTGGCCAAACCTACAGCGTTCTGCTTCATACGATATATCATGCCGGAAATAGAAATAAAGTTCTTTGCCTTGTAATAATAGCTTTTGTTTTTTCGAAGAATCTTGAGTAGGGCTATGCTACCAGCAGTGAAGAGGCAGTAGGTTCCTACTATTACTAAAATCACTGCTAGGAAAAACTTGCTAAGAGCTGCTAAAGGGGATTCAGTAGTTAAGGCAATGTAGTAGCCAATGGCAAGAGATATTGTCCCAACAACTACTAAAAGCCACTTAGTTTTAGGCTCCTTCTCCCCAACCTTTCCACCCTGTAATAATTCAATGGGCTTTGACCGATATACCTGAAATAAATTGTATAAAAGATTTACTGTGAAAATCCCTGTAAACAAGATAAAAGTATAGTAAACAGCAGCTTTAGGTACTTCAAAACCAAAGGCAACTTCAAAAGAGATAATCTTAAAAAGCAACAAAATTGTAAGCTTGCTAAATAGTATTCCAAATAAAATACCTGCTATCAGGCTTATTATATAAATGTAGACAGTTTCTAAAAATATTATTCTTCCAATATGCCTCTTTTCCATGCCTAGAATATTAAAAAGACCAAATTCTTTTTTTCGTCTTTTAATTAGAAAGCTATTAGTATAAAACAAAAATATTATAGAAAACAAGGCGATTACAAAGGTGCCGAAGGATAACATTGACCTTAAAGTCTGATGGTCGCTGAGATGGCCTAAATCCTTTGCCACTGCAGAAAAATGCATATTATAGTACATGATAATAGTACCAATAGAAGCTAATATATAAGGTATATAGGACTTTCCGTTCTTTTTTATATTAGTTAAGGCCAGCTTAGAATAAAAAAATCTATTCATTTCTAACACCACCTGTGGCGATCATAGTTAGTGTGTCTGATATTTTCTGATACATTTCTTCATTAGACAGTGAGCCCTTATAAAGTTGATGGAAGACTTCCCCGTCCTTTATAAATAAAACTCTCTTTGCATTACTAGCGGCCTTTGTGCTGTGTGTAACCATAAGAATTGTCTGCCCATCCTCATTTATCTCACTAAATAATTTTAAGAGATCTTCTGAAGCACGAGAATCCAAAGCGCCAGTAGGTTCATCTGCAAGAATTAGCTGCGGCCTGGTAATTAAGGCTCGAGCCACTGCAGTCCTCTGCTTTTGGCCGCCAGAAACTTCATAGGGAAACTTAGCCAAGATATCGCTAATTCTAAGCTTTTTAGCTATAGGAATTAATCGCTCATTCATTTCCTTATAGGATTTTCCTGATAGAACTAAAGGTAAAAAGATATTATCCTGAATAGAAAAGGTATCAAGCAAATTAAAATCTTGAAAGACAAAACCTAAATTCTCTCTTCTAAAAGCTGAAATTTCCTTCTCCTTAATAGATACAATACTCTTACCATTTAAGAGTACCTGACCATCTGTAGGCCTATCTAGGGCTGCCAGAATATTAAGCAAGGTGGTTTTACCGGAACCAGACTCGCCCATAATGGCTACATATTCACCTTCCTCCACAGAAAAAGTAACCTTGCTAAGGGCCTGAACTGGATTACCACCAAATCTTGTAGTATAAACTTTTTTTAAATTATTAACCTCTAAAAGCGGCATAAAACATTTCCTCCCGTATTTTTATTTAGCTTTATTATACAAAAGGAGAAAATGCACTGCCTTAACTTGGTCTTACATTTTCTCACCTAACCTTGCATTTTTGTAAGATTCCTATTATTCTACTGTCATGTCCAGCACATCTAGGCCAATTTTTATCTTTGTACCCTTGCCAACTTCAGACTCAATCCTAATAGTATGGGACAGTTTCTTT
>JAAYTB010000027.1 GCA_012523855.1 Clostridia bacterium | reverse complement strand
TTCTACCTGAAACCGTAGCGGTTCAGATCGGATTGGACGGCAAAGTATCCAATACAATGCCAAAGCTGTTGGCCATTACTGTTCCAACAGTGATTTCTGTTGTTGGTGGAATAATGAGTTTAAAGACCAATGATTCAAGAAAAAATAAAGGAATTGCTCTACTTTGCATAGGCATAATAATTATGCTGGTTACAATCTTTGTGAATTTCAATAGATAAAAGAATGCTAGCTGATGAACAAGATGAGGATTGTCAGATTTTAGTACTTGTATAAACTCATTAATGAAATCACCCTTGTTTTTTAGTTTACCAAACTCATAGGTTATAGACTTTTTTATGTCATCATCTGGGTGATTAAAATATTTAACAAAATCTAAAGGATTAAAGTCCTTGCATGCTGTTAAGATATATAAGGCATAGCAAAATCCTTCACTATTGAGATCTTGGCAAACTTGTAAAATATCCTTATACCAAAGGTGGAAGTTATTTTTATCGTAATAAAATATAATCTTTACAGCTTAATTTTTATTTTCTCCTTGCAAATAGTCTTTAATTAAGTCCCTGCTTCTAGCATCATTATACTTTAGTAACAATTCTAATATCACAATCTGTACTTTACTACCTTTTTCCTCTTTATAAGCCTTAACAAGAGTGTTTTTCGTATCCTCCGATATACTCTTAAATTTCTTCATGCTAAATAGAATATCCATCTTCTCATCTATATTATTAGAGGCTTTAAATTTGCTAATAAGAGTTTTTTCATCTCCGCCCATCTTAAAGCCATACCTGGTTATAAAGTCTATCGTATTCTTCATCTGTAGCATCATCATCCATATTATCATAGTCTCTAAGTACTGCCTTCCAATCTTCAAGTTTCATATGGGGAAAAAGCTTACAAGGTCTAGAGGCATATTCATACTCATGGCAGCACTTCTCAAATTTCAATGGGTACATTCCATAGTAAGGCCCTGCTCCACCATTGCCCATTTGGGTTAAGAAGATCTTATAATCATCAGGTAGGGTTATATTGTACCTTTTTTCGAATTTAGCAACATCTTCACCACTAGCACATTCATTTAGCTTGTACTTATGACTTCCGGAGCAAAATACCTGAAAATCCTTATCTATCTTGGAAGCTTCCTTCAATAGTCTTAAGATTCTTTCCACTGTTTCATTGGATTTTTTCTTTCTGAACCACTCATCTATTATCATACAGTTTGTCCCCCATAATAATAATCTCTTTAATTTAGTATATATGATATAACCATATTTTAGCAATAAGTGTAAAAGGTTTTATAAATCTCAAATCATATATAAACTATAACTAAATATTCAAATTAAGGAATATTAACATATTTAGCAGCCTAGAATAAAATATAATTAAGATATTTTCTTATGGAAGGTGGCTACATATATATGTTTATTCCTGCTAAATTTTATATAAGGAATTTTGTTAGGAGTGTAGATAATGGATTCAAATACTTCCCCTCAAGATTATTTAAAGGAAAGCAAAAAGAAATTACTGTATTCAATTGGCCTAGTAGCTATTCTATTTGTGTTTAAGCTATTTGGAGGCCTCTTTGCCAACAGTCTTGCTCTCTTAAGTGATTCTTTACATCTTATCACTGACTTTTTTGCGCTTATAATCAGCTGGATAGGCCTAAAATGGACCTCTAAACCCGCCAATACTAAATACACCTATGGTCATTATAGGCACAGCATATTAACAGCCCTAATTAACAATATTCTGCTTATATGTATATCCATTTTCATATTATATAAGTCCTATTTAAGGTTTCTTAACCCTGTAGAAGTAGAATCAGCACTGATGATTGTTTTCTCCCTACTTGGTATCCTTGTTAATGCATTGATCCTTCTTAACCT
>JAAYTB010000026.1 GCA_012523855.1 Clostridia bacterium | reverse complement strand
TCAATATTTTTCGCCCATTTATTATGATAATATACCAATTTATACTAGGTTGAATTTGCTTTTAAATTTAATTAATTTTTTCTTCAATAATTTATTGGTCATATGACTATATTCGACACACTTCAACAGTTCAAGGAAAGGATAAGTTATATTTTTACAATAAAATATATATCCTTAAAATTAGCCAAAAAGAAAAAACAGGTTTTACTGACCTAAATCAGTAAAACCTGTCTTCTTATATTAATAAATTACTTATTGAAAGCTTCTTCAATAGCAACAGCTACTGCAACAGTTGCTCCAACCATTGGGTTGTTACCCATTCCGATAAGACCCATCATTTCAACGTGAGCTGGAACTGATGATGATCCTGCGAACTGAGCATCAGAGTGCATTCTTCCCATGGTATCAGTCATACCGTAGGAAGCTGGACCTGCAGCCATGTTATCTGGGTGAAGTGTTCTTCCTGTACCACCACCGGAAGCAACAGAGAAGTATTTCTTTCCTAATTCCATACATTCCTTCTTGTAGGTACCTGCAACTGGATGCTGGAATCTTGTTGGGTTAGTGGAGTTTCCAGTGATAGAAACGTCAACACCTTCCTTGTGCATTATAGCAACACCTTCTCTAACGTCGTCAGCACCATAGCATTTAACCTTAGCTCTTTCTCCCTTGGAGTAAGCAGTTTCCTTAACAGTTTCAAGCTTTCCAGTATAGTAGTCAAACTTAGTTTCAACATAAGTAAAACCGTTAATTCTTGAAATTATTAATGCAGCATCTTTTCCAAGGCCGTTAAGAATTACTCTTAAAGGTTCCTTTCTTACTCTGTTTGCTGAGTTGGCTATACCTATAGCTCCTTCAGCAGCAGCAAAGGATTCATGTCCTGCAAGGAAAGCAAAGCATTTAGTTTCTTCTCTTAATAGCATAGCTGCTAAGTTTCCATGTCCAATACCAACTTTTCTGTCATCTGCAACAGAACCTGGTATACAGAAAGCTTGTAAGCCTTCTCCTATTGCTTCTGCAGCTTCTGCAGCCTTTGTACAGCCCTTCTTTATTGCTATAGCAGCGCCTACTATGTAAGCCCAGCTAGCATTTTCAAAAGCAATTGGCTGAATTCCTTTAACCATATTGTAAACATCTATTCCTGCTTCATCACAAACAGCTTTAGCATCTTCAACGGAATTTATACCGTACTTTTGTAATGCAGCGTTGATTTGATTAATTCTTCTATCATAACTTTCAAATAAAGGCATGTTTATTCATCCTCCCTTTCTTATTCCTGTCTTGGGTCGATGTACTTAGCAGCTTCATCAAATCTACCATAAGTACCAGTAGCTTCTTTAAGAGCTTCGTTAGCATCAACACCTTTTTTAATAGCATCCATCATCTTGCCAAGAGAAACGAACTCATAACCAATAACTTGTCCATCTTCATCTAATCCTATTTTTGTAACATAACCTTCAGCCATTTCTAAGTATCTAGGTCCCTTAACCTTAGTTCCGTACATTGTACCAACCTGGCTTCTTAATCCCTTTCCTAGATCCTCAAGTCCTCCACCTACTGGTAGTCCACCTTCTGAAAATGCACTTTGAGTTCTTCCATAAACTATTTGTAAGAATAGCTCTCTCATAGCTGTATTTATAGCGTCACAAACTAAATCTGTATTTAAAGCCTCTAATAGTGTTTTTCCTGGAAGTATTTCTGATGCCATAGCTGCTGAGTGAGTCATTCCTGAACATCCAACAGTTTCTACTAGAGCCTCTTCAATAATGCCATCTTTTACGTTCAATGTTAGCTTACAAGCACCCTGTTGAGGAGCACACCAGCCTACACCGTGTGTAAAACCTGATATATCCTTTACTTCCTTAGCTTGTACCCATTTTCCTTCTTGAGGAATTGGTGCTGGTCCATGGTTTGTTCCCTTAGCTACACATACCATGTTCTCAACTTCATGTGAATAAATCATAAAATAATCTCCTTCCTTATTTATGTATCCATGCAAGTACGGTTGATGACTATTTGCAACTTATAGACCTGTCCGGTCAAAACTTTAACAACCGACCACATATATTTTAGCAAATATACTCCAAAGTAACAATGTTTTTATTACAAAAATCGTTTTTTTTGCTACATGAGGAAAAGATGATGGTTCTTGTAACTAGCTTCCACTAGGCTAATCTATTAAAAGAAAAGCATCAAATTAATTATTTTTTGAATAGATATTGACATCTGTAAACCACCGTGGTATCATTACTATTGTTCCTGCCGAAGTGGTGGAATTGGCAGACGCGCTGGACTCAAAATCCAGTGGTAGCAATACCGTGCGGGTTCGATTCCCGCCTTCGGCACTGCAATAACTCTCGGGTTTTCCCGAGAGTTATTTTTTTATTTAAAATGTCACAAAAATAGAAGGAAGAAAGTTAGCCCCGCTCCCCTTATAAACATTTATTTCTTATTTATTAAAAGCTTGAAATTCCAGATATTATATGACCTATATTAATAAAGATATAAAAAATCATGGAAAGCATAATTATTATATTAGAATAAAACAATGGCTTATCTCCAGTGTTTCTCATATTAATATTTAAAATTACCAACAGCAATAAAGTAATACCTGTTTTTATAAAGAAGTCAGGAAAATCAATATACTTAACAGTTTGTATAAGACCTTTTCCTTCTTTAAATTTATAGGCATCCACATACAATAGGGTAAATATAATATCCAATACATTTAGTATATACAAGGTTATAAACTTTGTTTTTAATGTTCTTACCTTATAAGACCTTATGTAGTTTACTAAAAACATGTCAACACCTCCAAGTGGAATTATTGACATGTTTTTCAAGCTTTATTCAAGGCTCTACAAATATAGTTTTTCTTTTGATCAGCCTAAGTAAATATTATATCGTTTATCATATTATGGGATAACCTTCTGGGTATACTAAAATTTAACAATATAATCATCATAAACCTCTTAGATTGCTATATGTAATTATATTCATACTTATAATAAGTTTATTCTAGTAAAAATAAAGCTACTGTTTTGTCCCATTATACTTCCTTAGTCTTTTCTAACACATATGAGTCTATTAGTTGAACATGTTCCTTTTTTATATCCACATATTTCATGGCAGTTTTTTTGTTCTTGGAAATCTCTTCTATTCTAACCACATTACATAGGGCTAGAATTTTCTCTCCATTTAGATTAAATGAAACTACCGCTTGCTTTTCCTTTGTTTGCTTTTCATATGTAATAAGAGAAATTCCTCCAGCACTAATATCTACAGTAAAGGATCTCTTCATCTTTTTTAGCCATATAGGCTCTACTTTAGATATTCGTTCATATGTATTTTTTTCTGGCAAAAAACAATAATCTATGTCAATAACTGTTTGTAATCTTTTAAACTGCCTTCTTTCAATAGCAGCAATAACTTTTGGAGTTGTTATTAAGAGAATCTGAAAATCGTTATTAAAGGAACTTCCTATTACTACGGAAGAACATCTAGTGGCCTTGTCTTTTGATGCATATATAAGTTCAAAAGCTTCATTTTTATTTAATCTTCTATAATTTTCTTGTTTGATAGAAACAGCAAGAGCTAAACAACCCTTATATTCCCTTACTATTGTGCCAGAAAACAAACTTTTATCTGTATTCAGTAAGTTTATAACATCTCCCTTTTTCACCGTACTTAAGTCGAGTAAATCCATAAAAGCCTCCTTCCCCGGCAATCAGCACTAGGTATTTATTATAATAAAAATTTTAATTTATTTAAATATATTTCTACAAATCTTCTGAAAATCCTTCTTTTACCGACATTTATTTTAATCTTTTGGTAAATTCTTCACAAAAGCAAGAAAAAAACGACCTAAGTCGTTTTCTACAAAGTAAAATTTTATGCTAGCTC
>JAAYTB010000150.1 GCA_012523855.1 Clostridia bacterium | reverse complement strand
GTCTTTAAACTCATTATTCCACCAACAACAGAAATCACTGTTGGAACAGTAATGGCCAACAGCTTTGGCATTGTATTGGATACTTTGCCGTCCAATCCGATCTGAACCGCTACGGTTTCAGGTAGAATAAACCAGCTTACTGCGGCTAGAATTACAACTGCAGCCATACCTACTGCAAATAGGATCTTTCTCATTTTTAACACGCCTCCAAGTTCCTTCCTCTCCAGCTTTAGGAGAATTTGGTTCACATTCTGGTGCAAGATACACATTACTCTATATTGTGTAATATATTACCCATTATTGCAAGTGTATTATGATATGTGGTGTGGCAGAGTCTGAAGGTGAGCAAGGAGCACATAGAGTATATTGGGCAACTGAGAAAACAAATGCCAATATGCTAGCATATAAATTAATCAGAGAAGGCACCAGCAACTTTGACTGGAGCTTATTTTGACCTCTACATTGCTATTTGATAAAATGGTATATATATCAATATGAGGTGAAATCTTATGAAATTAAGTGGATATAACAAAAAGGTTATTGAATTGGAGATTATTGAAGATATATATAAAACTGAAACCTATGAATACTTATGTAAAGTGGTAGAGGATTTAATAAAAAAAGAAGAAATTGCTCCTGTAAAAAGCAGTGGAGGAAATGGTAAGAAGCCTACACTGTATAAGAAATATAGAATTTTGGGAAAGAATGAAGATAATAGTGAGTATTTAGATGAGATAAATTATAAGCTTTCACCTAAATTGAAGGTTGAATATTATAAAGGACACTTAGATAAATACAAGGAACACAGAGAATATATTTTAAAGCTCAATGATTTTATAATAAATAAGCAACATTTGCTTAAGAAAGCTATTTCTATGAATGAAAGATCCTTTCAAATATGGGGGAGAGAGAAGTTTTTGCAAAAAGAGGGTGGAAAGACTATTATAAAAAACTTGGGGTTAGACCTAGAGTATTTGAACTATTATGATACATCTGAACCTTTAGCCTACTACTCCAAATCTAAAGAGAGGGCTCAGAAAATTTTAATTATAGAAAATAAGGATACTTACTATACTATGCAAAGACATTTAATAGCAGGTGGGCAAACAATTTTGGGCGAAGATATTGGAACTATAATATATGGTGGAGGAAAAGGTATTTATAAAGCCATCAAAGACTTTAAGATATCCGTAGAGGATTATGTCTCTGACAGTAGAAATATGCTGTTATATTTTGGAGACATAGACTATGAAGGAATTCTTATATATGAAGAGGTTTGTCAGCTTCTAGGTGAAGCTTATAATATAAAACCTTTTGTAGCTGGCTACAAGAAAATGCTTGATAAGGCAAAAGAACAAGACATGTCTTTACCAGATACGAAGGAAGGTCAGAATAGAAATATAAGTGAGTTGTTTTTAAGTGAGTTTCATAAGGATTACAGGGCTCAAATAGAAAAAATACTTCAAGATGGCCTATATATACCCCAGGAAATTGTAAATATTACAGACCTATAGTTGGAGGATAAAATGAATTTAAGTTTTTTAGATGTTCAGCACATTAGAATGAAAAAGATTGGTGCTTATGCTTTGCTTTTCAGAAACAGCATAGCTAAGGGGACATGGAAAAAGTATGGCTTTGAAGAAGGCTATGAACAGGATAATATGATTTTTTCTGTGCTCCTTTATATAATGGAGCAGTCTTTAAAAGAAGAGCTTTGCACCATTGATCATATTGCTGCCTTTATTGATGAAGTTAATAGCCTTCATTTTAAGAAACACATTAGCTATGAGGAGTGTAAGGAGTTAGGAGAGTTTATCGTAAATTCAATTTTGTGCGATGAGGGAAAGCCAATGTATTTTAAGGCTTATAACTTTAAGCTGGGCCAGTATGGTGATATAAACATAAGCTTTATAAAAAATAGAATGGAATATATTGATGGGGTGAGAAGGGTAACTTACTCTCTAACAGATGAGGGTTATTCCTTGCTACTATCTACTCTGGAAATAGAGGAGAATTTAAAGCTTACTATCCATGAGATTGTATTTAAAATGCATTTAGAGAAAGCCTCCTATGATAAGGCTGTAGATGATATAAAAAATTTATTTAATATACTTAGGATAAGAGTTCAAAGTATGGAAGATGCCATTAGAAAAATCAGAGAAAACCCTCTAACCTATTCCACAGAAGATTATAAATCTATGATGGAAGGAAATTTAGAGATTTTAAATGAAACTAAGAAAAAGTTTATTGTTCATAGAGAGTTAGTTAATCAGAAAATAAATGAATTTATTGAGCATGACATCCATATTAAGGAGTTAAATAAAGAGGAAGAAGAAAACTTAAATAATTTAAGAATAATAGAAAGGTATTTAAGTAGAACCATAGATGAAGATCAGAGGGTGTTAAAAAAGCACTTTGATTTAAAGGAGGTATATGGAAGAGAACTTGAGAATATTTCAAAAATGTCTTTAATTGAACGCTTTAATTTCAGAACAGAGGTATATGATAAGGTACTAGATGATTTTAATAAGTTGGAGGATATTGATATATTCTTAAGGCCTCTATTTAGAAAAGACATTCCAAAGGCCTACAATATAAACAAGGCCTTTGAGTATCAAAAGGTTATAAGAAAAAATCAACAGGAAGAGGATGAAGAAATTTATTTTGATGAGGAAGATATTTTAAAGGCTGAAAGTAATAAGAAACTAGAAAGGTTGCAGAAGTATAAAGGAGTCATAGAAATGCTTTTGGAACTGGCCCTTGGTAGAGAGAAGATCTCTTTAGGGGAGATTAACTCTTTAATAAAGGGTAACGAAACGTTAATGAATGCTTTAATTCCTACAGTGGAAATATTTAGAGAGGTAATCGTTGAGATGTTAAAAAATAGGATAATAGATATAGCAGAAATACAAGAAGAAAGAAAAAATGCTGTGGAGTCTGGAGAAATAGAATTTCAACTTAATAAAAGTATTCTTGAGATTATTGAAAGTAATAGCAGTTTCAATAATATAGCACAGATTAAGGTGGAAAAGATACTCAATAGTGAGGATGTAAAATTGGAAGGCTTAAGAAATGAAAATGGAGTGGTGAAAAATTTTATATGTTCGGATATATCTATAGAAATTATAAGGTCAAGGAGGCTTTAAAATATAATGGCATATGCTACGGAAGAAATTAAGATTAGTAATAAAATATTTTATTATTTATTAAAGTATGGTGAACTTAAGGATGATGAAGAGGAGCTATATAAAGCCTACTCTGAAAATGAAAATGTAACAGAGCTGGTTAAGGAGCTGGGAGAATCCGCTGAATGTTATATTAGGAAATATGGCGGAGTAGTTTATTTAATACCAAAGGAGGATAATGACTTTTTAGGCTTTTCAAAGGGTGACCTTAAAAGAATTTTGTGCAAATCTGGAGCCAATGACAAGGACTATTATTTATCTCAATTTGTTATACTAACCCTTTTGGTGGTGTTTTATAGCTCCCAAAGCGTCAGTAGCAAGGCTAGAGAGTACATTAAAGTAGGTGAATTTCTAAATATTATTACAGATAAATTGAAGGAAGGTATTGAAAGAGCTGGAGATAATGATTCCAGTGGAATTGCTTTTGAGAATATACTAGAGCGTTTTGAAGCTTTGAAAAGTAGTGATAGTAAGAGCACATCTAAGACTACTAAGGAAGGTTTTATAAATACAATTTTAAATTTTTTAGATGATCAAGGCTTAATTTACTATATTAAGGGCGATGATATGATAAAGCCTACTACAAAGCTGGATAGCTTTATGGATTGGAATCTTTTAAATAAGAATAATTTCAATAGGGTACTAAAAGCATTAGGAGAAGAAGTAAATGAGTAAAATTAATAAGATTAGAATAGTAAATTTAAATTACAACTACAACACAATGAAAATAGACGATGAAAAGTTTTACCTAGATGGCGAAAGTACTATGTTTAACTTAAGAAATGGTGGAGGAAAATCTGTACTGGTACAAATGCTCATGGCACCTTTTGTGAATAAAAGGTACAGAAATGCAAAGGAAAGAACCTTTGAAAGCTATTTTACTACCTCAATGCCTACTCATATATTAGTGGAATGGAAGCTGGATGATGGAGCAGGGTATTTGTTAACAGGAATGATGGTTAGAAAAAAGGATGTAGCTTCAGATGAAAGCTCCAAAGAAAGGCTGGATATCATTAATTATGTCCATGAATATAAGGGTAAAAATGAAAATGATATTGATAATATTCCTATAATTGAGGAAATGGAGAATAAGAGAAATTTAAAGAGCTTTGTAAGTTGCAAGGGTTTCTTTGAGAATTTAAAAAAGGATAGAAGTCTAAAATTCTATTATTATGACATGACTAATGCTGTAACAACAAAGCAATATTTCAACAAACTTGAGGAGTATAAGATTAACTACAGAGAATGGGAAACCATAATGAAACAAATAAATATAAAAGAATCAGGTTTGTCAGAGCTTTTTACTAAAGCTAAAGACAGTAGTGGCCTAGTTAAGGTGTGGTTTCTACCAACAGTAGAAAATAAACTAAAAAATGATGAGGATAGGATAGATAATTACAGAAAGCTACTGGATAGTTATATTAAGCAGTATAGACAGAACAAAACCAATATAGATAAAAAGGCTAAGCTAGAACTATTTGATAACTTATCTAAAGAGGTCTTTAAGATATGTGAAGAGTTTATTCTTACTATGGAGAAAAAGGAAGAAACTAAAAACTATATAGCTAATGTAATGGCCTATTTAAGAGAAAAGCTTCAGGAAAAGCAAAATGAAGAGGAAGAATTAGATAGATTAATAGAAAATATCAATGGACAGATAGAGGAATTAAAGTATGAGAAAGAGTCCATAAAGATTTACAAAAAGCAGGATGATATAAACAATTTAAGTAATGAGGCTGAAAAACAGCAATTATTGGTTAATGAAAGTGAAGATAGGAAGAAGGGCCTTATAAGAAAAATAAACATATTAGAATGTGCTAAGATACACCGTCAATATCAAGATATCTCCAAGGACCTTCAAGAGCAGGAGATAAAGCTAAGGATTTTAAGTAAAAAGAATAAGGATAATAAGCCTCGCATTAATGATTTAGGCTTTACTATAAGAGAAATTTTGCAGAAGGAACTTGCAGTTGTAGCAGCAGAAAAGACAGAAAAAATTAATTTAGACAAAAGTTTAAAGGATGAAAAGGATACTATAAATAAAAACTTAAAGGATAACAGAAGGGAAATAAGTAGATTAGGTGAGAATAAGGGAAAGCTGAATGCAGAAATTAATGCCTTTGATCAACAGGAAAAAGACTTTAACAATAGCTTTGGTATTGCTTTGATCAGAAATATTGAAGGTTATTTTGATGAAAATAAAATATTAACTATTGATAAAGAAATTAAGGATGAAGAGCTTTCCTTAAATAGAGAAAGAAAAACAACAAATGAAAAAATACTACAAAATGAAGAAAGGCTAAAAAGTAAGGAAAGTGAAAAGTTAAGAAACCTAGAAAATCTTTCAGAGCTTAAAAATAATCTGACCAATAAAAGAATAGAATTTGAAGCCTTAGATAGTGAAGTAGCTAAAAGGAAGGAAATTATTAAATTTATTGATTTTCAAGAGTCTAGGGTATTTGATAATGAAGGTATAATAAAGGCCTTTCAAAGAAAAATTGATTTATTAAAAGATGAAGAATTAAAGTTGGAAAGGTCTTTTGATAATGTATCCAAGGAGCTAACCAAGCTTAAGACTGGCAAGATTTTAGAGCTGCCTAAGGAAGTTGAACAATGGCTTAGGCAGAAGGATATTAGCATAACATACGGCATGAAATGGCTTAAGAAAAATGGATATTCACTAGAAAAGAATGAGGACATAGTAAAAAACAATCCATTCATTCCTTATTCTCTAATTATGGATTCCAAAGAAATCGCAATAATAGAAAAAGAAAGCCTAGATATGTTTACCTCCTCACCCATATCTATAATTAATAGAAATGACCTTGAAAATACCTTTCATAGCATAAAAGAAGATATGGTTAATTTGAAGGGAGTTAGCTTTTTAATATGCTTTAATAATAAACTCTTAAATGAAAGTGAGCTTATAAAGCTTATAGAGGATAAAGAAGCAGAGCTTAAAGATGTAGAAGATAAGATAAAAGTAAAAAAAGAGGATATTGCTTTTTATGAAGAAAAAAGAAATCAAATAAAGTATTCTAACCTAACCTTAGAATACTATCAGGAAGTAGAAAGAAAGATAAGTCAATTAATAGAAGAAGAGCAGAAGCTAAGGCAGCTTGAAATTGACTTGGAAAAAACTATATCTACTATAAAAGGTGAAATAGATGAATTAAACAACAAATCAAAGCATTTAGAAAAAGAGATTTTGAAAAATCTTGATAAAGCAAGGGCTTATCAAAGTCTTATGGAAAGTTACAATAGGTATAAGAATAATAAGGCTTCTTTAGCAAGAGTTACTGAAACCTTAAACTTATTGCAAGATCAAGTAGATAAGGCTGATAGCAGAAAAGAGGAAGTGGAAAAGGAGATTATTGATTGTAATAGAGCAATTGATAGCTATACTGCTAAAGAGGCTAATAT
>JAAYTB010000025.1 GCA_012523855.1 Clostridia bacterium | reverse complement strand
TTCATCAATGGAAGGATGTTAAGGCTACATATCTTGGTAAAAAAGACGATACATATGGTTTATGGTACTTTATAATCGATGGTGGTGAAGATCCTTTAAATCACTACAATAAGATTGGAAAGGACTTTAAGTTCGCTGTTAAGTATACAAAAGCTTCAGGTGAGGTTTATTGGGATAACAATGGCGGCAATGATTATTGCATAACTGGAGGATATTGGGGCAACTATTCTAGAAATATTCTTGGCACTAGCAATGTAACTTTATCAAATGCTTATCTAATAAAGGGTAGGGACAGCCTCAGCGGACAAATTGTAGTTAAGGACCTAGCTTATGAAAAGGACATAAAAGTTAGATATAGCTATGATAATTGGACAACTTTTAAGGAAACTTCCGCTAAGTATAATTTTACTGAAAGAAATGGAGTAGAAATATGGTCTTTCGAAGATAATATTCCTTCAGATGCAGAACAGGTTAAGTTCGCTATTTCCTATACTGTAAATGGCAAAACTTATTGGGATAATAATTTTAATGAAAATTATACAATGAATTTGGGAGATTCTCTAGGTTTTCCTGGACTTAAGTAGAAAAGTGCCTAAGGGCACTTTTCATAAGTTTAAAGAGTAAATTTTATAGTTTTAGATCTTGTATCCATAATGCATTTAGTAGCTAAAGGGATTGTGGACATAGGATGACAGTGGCCGGTTTTTATATTATACATTACCGGCTTCTTGTAGTCCGCCAACAGATTCTTTAACATAGCTATAACATGGTAATTTTCATCTTTACTATTTATACAATTTGTAAAATCACCAAATATTATTCCCTCTGCCATATCCAGTTTGCCTGAGTATTTTAATTGATAGATCATTCTATCTATTCTTCTTACAGCTTCATCCACATCTTCTATAAGTAGAATTTTTCCTTTTGTATCAACCTCATAAGGAGTTCCTATCATAGAGGTAAGAAGAGTCAAATTCCCCCCTATAATTACTCCTTCAGACTGGCCTTCTACCATTACCTTAAAATCTTTTCCCTTAGGGTTATCTAAAATTAATTCCTTCTCCATATTTAATGCCTTTTCAAAACTCTCCCTGGTAAAATCATCATAGTCTTTTAGCATATTAGATTTTACCATAGGACCATGAAAGGTTACTAAATTACATCTTTGATTAATATTCACATGAAGATTGGTTACATCACTGTAACCCACAAACATTTTAGGGTTTTTGCTGATGTTTTCAAAATCTATTTTATCCATAAGATGGGAGCTTGTATCTCCACCTCTTATACACCAAATTGCCTTTACCTCTTTGTCAGCAAACATTTCATTTAAGTCTTTTGCCCTTTCTTCACCGCTACCAGCAGAATATCCATGAATTGAACGATATACACAGCTGGCCATCTTTACCTTATAACCCATATTCTCAACCAGGACCTTACATAGATCCGCTTCTTCCTTAGTTACTGGTGAAGAAGGTGCAATTATTCCTATAGTGTCACCTTTTTTTACTTTCTCTGGGAAAATCATTTTTAAGCCTCCCACTTAATTTTAGATTGCCTATTATTATATGAAAAAAATAAGTTTCTAATTACTGCTGTAGCGATAAGGTAAAGGCTCCAAAATCCCCTTTTACATTAGTGTAATTCTCATCTATAAATACACCATTGCGGTAAACTTCATGAAGATTTTGATAAATATCATAGTTAAAGTATTTAGAGAAATAATTTTCTTGACCTTTACCCATGGAAGTTTGCCATAGATAAAGATCTGATCCCATCTTTTCCTGCAAATACTTTACTACTCTATAATTCCCATAAACACCAATATCCCATCTTCTTTTATCAGGGTCATTGCCAGTAAACTTGTCCATTGTATCTTTAATTCCTTTAAAATATTCTTCAATATTTGCCAAAGGAATATCTCCTACATTCTTCTCATCTACTGCAAAATATATAGCAGACCCCTTACCTTCCACAGAGGGGGGTTGTCCAACTTCTATTGCTTGTTTAATAGCTTCTGTAGCTTGAGTAACTCCATATTCATAATTAAATAAGTCAGCCTTATTGTTATAGTCCTGATAAACAGCCAGCAACTCCAAGCCTGCCTCACTTGCTGCCTGGGCTTCGTCTTTTGTTAGATTCTTTGCAGAATCGGTAGTGCTATAATATCTAGCAACAAAACTGTAGCCATCTTCCTTAAATTGTTGGTATTGGCTTAGGGATAAGGCACCATAGGTATCAAAGCCCTTTTTAGCTATATCTGCTACCACAAATTGTGCAGCTACATAGCCCTCATTATCCTTATGGCGAACCTTGTACCAATGATCACTTTTCCCTATTATAGTAAGGGATGTTCCCTTATCTAAGGTATAGAGTACAGCTTCCTTTTCTCCTGGACCCTTTCTGAAATTTACACTGCCAGCAGATTGTATATAACCACTTTCTTCATAAGCCTTGTCCATATTTTTAGATATCAATGTCAAGTCATATATGTCTACTATAGGCTCATCATTTACATTAGCTAGTTTGTCTCTTGTATTATAGGCCTCTGAGGCTATAGCTAGATCTTCCATATCTATAATCATATCTAAATTAAGATCTGTTTTTCTTAACAAATTAGTTTCCTCTTCAGTTAACGAGTATTTATTACTTGTGTTAACCTTAACTACCTCTGCCTTAGTTTCAGTATAGGCTAATGCACTTATAGCAATTATAAAACTAAGACCAAAAACACGTATAAGCTTCATCCCACTTTTTCACTCCTTTGTAATTGTAATAATATTACATAATTTTATTGTAACATTGTAGTTATACCTTTACAATATAGGTAAAGCCTTAATTGATAGGCTTAGAAAACATTTACTTTACAATCTTTGAGCTTATTCCACATATAATTTCACCATATAACTAACATCCTATATTCTCCAGCAATTATATGTCATCTTTTATAAATTATTGTTGACATACCTAGGCTATCTAGGCACAATGTTTACATAGACCAGGGACGGGATAAATGGAAAGCAGTTTTAAAGGCCATAGAAAATATGGGCAATGCCACAGAACTTAGTAAGGAGTGTTATTAATGTTTCAAGAAAATCAAGAACCTTGGATTAAATACAGTGAAGAACCTTCTAAGAAAAGTTATTTTATAAAAAACATTGTAAGGCTAGTAATTAAATTAAGTCATAAAAAGAAACTAGAGGACTTAAGAAAATCCTTTGAATTTACAGCCAAAACAGACAAAATTCCAACTGGGTTTACAGTAAAGGAAACTCTTATAGATGGCATAAACTGTGAATGGATTAGGCCAATAAGTACAAAAGGAAATAAGACCATAATATATATTCATGGTGGTGGTTATATTCTAGGTTCTACTGCTACCTCTCGAGGTTTTGCTCTTGAAATTTCTAAGTATATAGGTGAAAGAGTTTTATCAGTTGGCTATAAACTTGCACCTGAAAATCCCTTTCCCTGCGCTTTGAAAAATTGCCTTGCTGTCTATAGAAAACTCTTAAATGAAAAGCTAAAAGGAGAGGATATAGTTCTAATTGGAGATTCTGCTGGTGGTGGACTATGCCTAGCAATGGTTCTTGCCCTCAAGGAGAGCTTAGAACCTTTACCTTCCGCTGTAGTTTGCATTTCACCTTGGACAGACCTAGCCTTTACTGGAGAAAGCATAAAAACAAATTTAAAGATGGATCCAATATTTTGTAATGGTTTCCCTGCTATTGACCCTAAGGCTTACGCTGGTAAAGAAAGCTTAAAAAATCCTTTAATATCACCTTTATATGGTGACTTTCACGGCTTTCCTCCTATGCTTATACATGTTGGTTCTGATGAAATACTTTTAGACGATTCTCTTAGACTAGGTAGGAAGGCAAGAGAAAAAGGTGTTGATGTATCTTTAAAAGTTTGGAAAGGTATGTGGCATGTATTCCCTACCTTTAGTAATAGGTTGCCAGAGGCTAGACAAGCGCTTAGAGAAATTGCAGACTTCGTGAATAAGCTACCATAAAGCTTATGTAAGGAAAACTAACTATTTTATTAGTTTTCCTTTTAATATAACATTTTTCACATTAAATTCTTTATCTAACAAGACCAGATTAGCGTATTTCCCAGGAGATATACTACCGTATTGGTCATAAATTCCTATTTCCTTGGCAGGATTCACAGCGGCAGATTTCACAGCACTTTCTACTGGGATTCCAAAAGATATAGCCTTTTGCATACACTCCATTAAATTTGTTACAGAACCAGCAAGAGTTCCGTCGGCAAAGGTTGCTTTATTTCCTTTCACTGTTACAGGCTGGCCTCCAAGAGTATACTGTCCATTCTCCATCCCTGTTGCCATCATGCTATCACTTACAAGTATTATGCGGTCATCACCAAAGAGCTTAAAAGTTGCTCGAATTACTGAAGACTCAACATGAACACCATCACAAATTAATTCAACTCTAGTGTTGTCAGAGTCAAAGGCAGCTCCCACCACAGCTGCCGCCCGATGACTAAAGGGAGCCATGGCATTGTATAAGTGGGTTACATGGGAGGCTCCATTCTTAAAAGCCTGTATAGCTGTATTGTAGTCAGCATTAGTATGTCCTATAGATATAAGGACTTCATCCTTTAGTTCCTTAATGAAGGCCATAGACTCCTCTTCCTCAGGAGCAACAGTTACCAGCTTTATTAGGTTGCCAGAGAGCTTATTCATCTTCCGAAAATGTTCTACATCTGGCTTTTTAAGAAAGGCTGGGTTTTGAGCTCCTTTTTTAGCGTAAGATAAATAAGGGCCTTCCATATTGATTCCAACTAGTGTAGCACCCTTTTCATTATTGTATTCTGATCCACTTAAAAAGATCTTAATTAATTTTTCATCATCTAAGGTCATAGTGGCAGGGCAAATGGTGGTAATGCCATTTTCAGCCTGATAAATAGCCATAGTTTCTAAAGCCTCCTGGCTTCCCTGGCAGAAGTCATATCCTGCGCAACCATGAAAATGAATATCTGTAAGGCCGGGTATAGCATATAGGCCTTCTCCATCTATGATATGATTATCATAGATATTTTTCTCTGCAAACCTATCATCCCTTATATAAATATCTTCTTTTTCAAAAACTCCATTTTCTAAATATACCTTAGCATTTTTAATAATCACCAGCTATCCCCCCTTAAAAGTTCACAATTTGTTTTTATATTATAACAAAATTTCAATAATTATGTTACTTGATTTAGTGAATTCTATTATTTATAATTAATTTTAGAGTTAAAAAAGAGGAGGCATGTCAATGCGTATTTATTCAGCAAAGAATTATAACCATATGAGCCGCATAGCGGCAAAAATAATCTCTGCCCAGATTATAATGAAGCCAAGTTGTGTTTTAGGACTAGCAACTGGGTCAACTCCTGAAGGAACCTATGCCAGATTAGTTGAGCTTTTCAATAAAGGTGACTTAGATTTCTCAGAAGTAAGAACTGTTAACTTAGACGAATATGACGGCCTTGATCCAGATAACGAGCAAAGTTATCATTATTACATGAAAGACAAATTATTTAATCATGTAAATATCAAGGCAAGCAATTACTATATTCCAGACGGTACTGCCACTGATCCTCAGAAAGAGTGTTTAAGATATGATAATATAATAGAATCCTTAGGTAATGTAGACTTACAATTGCTTGGTTTAGGCCCTAATGGACATATTGGTTTTAACGAGCCTAGCCATTGCTTTGAAAAAGGCACTCACCATGTAAAGCTAACTCAAAGCACCATTAACGCTAATTCTCGCTTTTTTGAAAACTATGACGATGTGCCTAAATACGCTTTTACCATGGGGATTAAAAATATTATGCAGGCCCGCAAGATTCTACTTGTTGTTAGTGGAAAAAATAAGGCTGAAATTTTGCGTGAGGTAATAAAAGGACCTATAACCCCTCAAGTTCCTGCATCAGTTCTACAATTGCATAATGATGTAACTATAGTTGCTGATGAAGACGCGTTATCACTCTTATAATATAATAGAAAGCCCCCATTATTCATGGGACACTGAATAATGGAGGTAATCTTTTACTTGTCTATACATACTGAGTTACCACTTAGGCTTTACTCTCTTCTTACTGGCCTGCTCATATGCATAGGCAAGCCTTATGAGGGTACCTTCACTAAAGGCTTTGCCTACAAAGGTAATTCCTTCAGCGGTTCCTCCTGTTGTAAAGCCTGCTGGCACAATAATTGATGGATAACCTGCTATAGCTGCAATACTAGTCCATTCAAGAAATAATATAGCATCAAGGTTCATTTCATCGATAATCTTATCCAAACAATTTTCCCTGTTATTTTTTATATCTGATAGTCTTCCCATAATATAATCAACTTCAGTAAGGGTTCCACTTTTATCTTGAGAATCTTCTAAGAGCTTTTGCCCGTATACTAGAGCTTGCTCCTGATTTTCCTTATTAAAGTTTATTATATCTTCAAGACTTTCCATCTTGGTTCTTCCTCTTACTGTAGACAAATAATAATTTATTCCGCTTTTAAACTCATAGTATAGTACAGATGACCTTTCCTCAGGGATATTCTCATAAAGATCCTTCAAATATACTATTTCTACACCTTTTCCTTTTAAAATCTCTATAGCCTCTTGAAGTATATCTTTTTCATCCTTGGTAAATTTATCATAATGGGCTGGGCTTATTCCTACTCTTAGCCCTTTTATATCGCTATCCTTAAGAAACTTGGTGTAGTTAACCATGTAATTCCACCTGGACTTCCAAGTAGCAGGATCATTCTCATCCACTCCTGCCATAGCTTGCAGTAAGATAGCCGCATCTGTCACTGTTCTTGCCATAGGACCAGCAGTATCTTGGCTGTTGGAAATTGGTATAATCCCCTCTCTACTTATTAATCCTACAGTAGGCTTTATGCCAACAATGCAATTTTCCCTTGCAGGACTTATTATGGAACCATCGGTTTCTGTTCCAACAGAAGCAGCACAGAGATTAGCAGCCACTGCCACTGCAGAACCGGAGCTAGAGCCTGATGGGGTCTTATCTTTATCGTAAGGATTAACTACTTGCCCACCTCTAGAACTGAAACCTGAAGGCATATTTTCTGCCATAAAATTTGCAAACTCAGTCATATTAGCCTTAGCTAAAATTACCGCCCCAGCTTCTCTTAATTTTTTCACAAGAAAGGCATCCTTAGGTGCATAAAGATCTGCCAGTGCTAAGGAACCTGCACTAGTATGCATTTTATCTCCAGTGTTTATACTATCTTTAACCACTATTGGTATGCCATGAAGGACTCCCCTTTTGCCCTTATGCTTTCTTTCAGCATCTAAAGCTTCAGCTATATGTAGGGCATCAGGATTTACTTCTAGTATAGAATTTAAACTAGGACCACTCTTATCAATCCGAGCTATTCTTTCTAAGTACGCCTTTACAAGGTCAACTGAACTTATTTCATCCTTATCCATAAGTTCTGACATTTGCAAAATTGTCATCTCTTCTATAAGATCTGTTAAAGCTTCTTTATCAATCATACGCCGCCTCCTCCAAGTCTATGTGAATATATTTTCCAACTCTTCTAAGATTGCTCATAAATATTATACGATTATAACATACTTTTCATATCCATACCATAGTATCTAAGCTAGGTCCTTTCTTGATAATATAAAAAAAGACGCCACCTTTTCGGGTCACATCCTTAAAAATTTTATATTATTTAAAATAAAAGTTTATTTTTTCTATTAATCTATTATTCTATCTACTCATAAATGCTTGTTTTGTTCTTACCAGAGGACTTAGAAGTGTACAATGCAGCATCAGCCTGTGTAAAGAAATCTTCCATAGACAAGCCTTTGTAATGCTGTCTAATCCCTACGCTAACACTAAACCTTTCCTCTTCTTTCCCTTCAAAGACTTTTTCATTAAATTGTTTTCTTATAGCTTCTACAATTTCAAAAGCCTTATCCTTATCTTTATCAGGGAAAATTATAGCAAATTCCTCCCCGCCATATCTGGCAGCATAGTCATCTGTACCGGTATTCTCTTTAATAATATCTGCAAAGACTTTAATAACTTCGTCGCCAAAACTATGGCCATAGTTATCGTTAACTTTTTTAAAATTGTCTATATCCATTATTGCTAAAGTAAGTGCAAAATTAAAATTCTCACTTTGCTCAATTAAATTTTTCAAATACTCGTAAAAAGTTTTGTGATTATATAAGCCTGTAAAAGGCTCAATCCTAGAGTTATATTCCATAGCAAAGTTTTTAAAGGTTAAATCCCGTTCCCTTTCATAGACAGACAAAAAGGTGTTTATTATCTCAGCAGTTCTTATAATAAAGGATCTTACTACAAGGGCTGCAGAAGCCATTGCGGCTATAGTGGTTAATATATCAGTGAGACTATGATTTACCTCTCCTTCTGGTTTAGTTGGTAAATAAAAAATCACCAGTAGTATGTATAAGGTTATATTTAAAACTAAGGCAAAAGTTGCTATTTTATGACTTCCATAATAAACAGACAACATAATAGGTAATAAAAACAATATGTATATCATGGAAACGGAAAAGTGAACACATACTAAATTAAAAGCCATGAGAGTACCAGCAATTACTATTAAATACTTGGCAGCTTCCTTATGTTTATCTTTAATGAACTTATTTATAACTTCCGATATAGAAAGAAGGGCCACATTAGCTAAGGCTGGTCTAATGATAAAGGAAGCTATATAAGTAAAATTCCCATGGCCTCTTGGAATTGCTACTAAAAAAAAGATGATAATTTCTGTAATAATGGAGATAATTGCAATTATCCAATAGACATTTAATATTTTCTTGTTCCACTTTTCGAACTCTATTACCTCTAACGAATCCTTATACACAACAATCCCCTTTTCTTTTCTTCAGATTTTGACAAAGCCTATATATATTATACAATTCGACCCTTATAAATATCAAGAAAAAGAAACTATTGTAGATTCTAGATGTGGGATATTGAGATTATAAACATAGATACATTCATAGTCTTCATGGGCTACAGTGGAAAACCAACAATATCCATTCTTAAAAAAACACAAATCATCTGGAAAATACTGAATACCAAAACTATATGCTGCTGGCAGTACAATTAAGATTTTCTTAGTAGTAGGAGGTTTATATGACTAACAACGAAGTTTTAAGGGTCATAGACAGCGTTCTATTCGATTTAGATACAAATGCCCTAGATAAAGCAAAAAGCACCTTAAAAACGCTCCAATCGCTTTTAAAGTGCCAAAATGAGTTGAACGAGTTCAAACGCATTGTGTATGATAAAATGCTCTTTTATCATAGCAGAGACAAAGCTAAAAATAAAAAAGTTACTTTGTTGTTCTTGCATTTGGGCTTTTTGCTAGAACGGTTGGTTTTAGGGGGGTAAATCTTAATCCATTTGCATTCATTCAAAGTTTTAAAGATGATTCTCAATCTATAATAATTACAGCTATGAATATTTCATTTTTTATTCCTATAGGTTTTTTATTTAGAAACAAAAAAGGCTCTTTTTCTATATTAATTATTCTTTTAGTATTGCTTTTCGTTGAAACTACCCAATACATATTTAAATTAGGTATTTTTGATATTGATGATATAATTTTTAATTTTATTGGATTTGTAATAGGCTATAAAATTATTGGTAAAATATTTACATCTAAAAAATAAAACAGAGGATTAACTCCTCTATTTTATTTTTTATGCTATTCTCATATCCTCCGGCACTGTAATACTAGACTTTACAAGGTATTCAATTTCCCATAAACCACTCTTGATATTAGCCTTGTATGAAGTTCTAAATATAAAGTTTTCGCCACTGTCCCACTTTTCTTTAAAGTCCTTAATTTTGAACTTGCTAACATCACATATCGAACTAAGTCCAAGAGAAGATCCAAATATCTTCACCAAGTCTTTATATATATCTTTTGAGATAGTTTCGTAAGGTATGGAGCTGTCATAAGGTGATTGTATTCGCACCTTCCAACAAGGAAACTCATCTGAATCAGCCTTTTTTTCCAACCCAGTAACGGAAAATGTATGTATATTGCTGACTATCTAAAACCATATAGCCATGATGAGTTTTCTTAGGTTTCAACCCTCGCTTTGAATTGACCCTCTCTTTGCTTCGTCTACTGCCTTTTGTGCTGCATCCCTTGCTTTCTCACCTCTTGACCTCTCTATATCTGCTCTGTGCCTTACATCTGTTTTTATAAAATCTTTCGTGCTGCAGCCATACATTTTAGCCTCTTGGTCAGCTTTTAGAAGCTTTAATTGTAGTTCTTCACTCAAAGAATCCCTTGAAGGTGAAACACTAAACATTTCTTCAACATTTCCATTATACCTTTTGGTAACCAGCATAAATGCATCTGACTTTGAAAGTGCGACTATACAGTTTCTATCATACCTATAAGCTTGCTCAAATTCATTTAATGCTTTGTGGAACAAGTCCATTTTATAGTAACATATACCCAAATTTAAATGTGTTTCTGATTGCCGAATATCAATTGATAAGGACTTTTCATAAGGTTCTACTGCTCTCTGAATATCATATACTTTATTAAATAGCGCCCACTAAAGAAAATAACTGGCGATAAAAACCACGAGTTATGAAAATCATATTATTTCAACTGAAACTTTGGAGGCAAAGTCTGCTTATGCTTATTATATTCATGTTTCAATCTGATCTTTTTATCTATTTCCTTATCTCCACAGCTTCCCTTTTCCATATAGTCATTAACCTGCTTGTAAGTAAAGCCTAGCTTATCCTCATCAGATTTTCCACTTAGGCCATCACTAGGAGTCTTGTGAACCAATTCATATAGCAAGCCTAAGGAGTCTCCTATAGCTATCACTTCTTCGGTAGTTAGATTTCCTATAGGATTAAAATCATAAGCACTATCTCCCCATTTTGTTGTGTACCCTATGAAGGCTTCAGATCTGTTACCTGTACCGCAAACTCTGTAATGCATATTGGCTGCCATAGCATACAAGGTAGTCATTCTCAACCTTGGCGCCATATTTATTTTAGCCTCATCAGATAGGTTTTCTTCTGCAATAGCTTCTAGCAAACCCTTATAAGCCTTTTCTATATTTACTATTTTATATGGAATACCAATAAGTTCTACAACCCTTAGGCTATCCTCAATATCTTTCTGCTCTCCATTAGGCATCAAGACTCCAAAAACTCTGTCCTTGCCTAAAGCTTCAGCTAAAAGCTTTGCCACAATAGTACTATCCTTACCACCACTAATTCCGATAATAGCTCCTTTAGCTCCAGGCTGTTTATCAAAATATTCTCTAATCCAGTTTATGATATCTTCACAAACTTTTTTAGCATTGAAATCCTTACTCATCCTTCTCTTCCTCCCGTCAAAATTAAAACTCAAACCGAGATAATATATTCTCATTAAAAATCTCCATGCAATCTATTTCTTATTTCTCTTAGGGAATAATCTTTTATTAGTTTACCATTCTTAAAAACAGTTTCCAATAGATTATCCTTAAATTCCGCCTGCTCTTTCATAGTTAATTCATCTTTATATAATATATCTTGTCCAGATCTATACACATAACACATACCCTTCTGGGATTTTTTAAAGTTGTCATTATCTGTTTTTGGATCCTTAAAAATAAATCTTTCTTCTCCATTTATTATTGCATGGGTAGCCTTTAATGCGAATCCGAAAGTATCTCGAGTATTAAACTGATAGGTATAAGAGCCTATGCCAAGGGTACAGTTGTTTACTGCAAAGCCCTTCTCCTTTAGACCTTCACATATTTGCTCACATCTTTCTACAGTTATACTATCGCCATAAATTGCCCCAATCTTACTATTGAGAACCTTATAGCCTTTAGAATTAACTTCTCCCCCAAATATATCCCATAACAGTTGAACCGTCCCCTTATACTCTGGACTACCCTTTGCTGCATCCTTATCCCCGCAAATTATCTTCACTGGATCTCCGCTGTCTCCTCGGATAACAATTTTTCCATCCCTATTTAATATGTCATCTTTTAGTTTAGGAAGTATATTGGTTATAAGGTTCCAATAGTCATAGCTATCGGATACTATGCTCAAGGTGCCACTAGGAATGGCTTCTCTTATTAATCTCTTGTAGGCTACATATTCATCTTGTCCATAACTGCACATTACACTATGTTCAGTAGATGGTGTACCTAGGCCTACTGTTTCTTCTTCTATATTGCAGTTATAATATTCCTCTAAGTACGGAATAGCGGAAATAGTAGCTGTTCCGTAGAAGGAAAGAAGATGGGCTGCTCCGCTAATTTGTGCACTTTCTATAGAGCTAAAACCTCTCATACTAAAATCCCCACAGGCTTTCCTGACATCTCCATTATCTACAGTAAGATCAAAATACTTTTCCATTATTTCTCTATATCTATAGGCAATAGTTGCACTGGTCATAGGCTGCCATATATTGCAGCTCATAAAGGTTTCTAAATAGTTAACCAGCCAAGGAAAGTCTTCATGAGTATTGGTAATTTCAATCATTGGAGTCTTGATATTTACTCTTTCTCCCTCTGCCACTGCCTTAATTTCTATAGGAAGATAGCCTAGTTGGTGAAGAGCTTCAATATGGTCTGTATCTGCAGCTATAGCTCCCATAGTTTTAGAAATAATCCTTTTATACTCAGCCAGTACTTCTTCTTTATCCCTATTAAAAAAGTTATCATTAAAATACTTTATTAAATATTTCTTTATAAAAGATTGAATTCCAAACATAACAACCTTATCCATATTCTCTTTTCTAGACATTCTTGGCGTCCAGTAGCTGACCAACTTGGTCATACCTGCTGCATAGCATCTATGATGAATAGTCTTATAAAAATCCGTTAATAACATTGGGTTTAACATTCTCAACACTCCCTTTATTCCTTTAGTTTCTGATAAAGTTAAAATATTTCCTAGCGGTTTACCACCTTAGCCTGCAGGCCAATTGCTACATCTAAGGCTTTTTCGTGTAAATCCTCATCAAAGCTGGAGCAAAGGCTTCCATCTATTATTAGATCTGCATTTCTATACTGTGATTGGAACATTACTAAGTTGCTTATTACGCATATATTAGTAACAACTCCTACTAGTTCAATTTCTTTAAGGTCCTCCCCTAATTCCTCTGTAAACTTAACCATGTCCTTTGGTGCTATACCAAAGCCTTCTTTTTCATAGTGGAAGGTATTTTTAGTATTTACAAAATCCTTTAAGCTTCCATACAGTTCATGACCTTCAGTGCCCTTGATGCAGTGAGGTACAGGAAGATTTTTACCTTCTCTAGTTTGTAAGTATTCCTGGTAATGAGTGTCGTAGGTAAACATAACCTTATAACCTTCCTCTAAGTATTTGGTAACCTTCTGGTATATGCCCTGCTCCAAAGTTGCTGCTTTCTCAAAGCCCAGCGCTCCATCTACAAAATCCTTTTGATAATCGATAACTACTAATAATTTTGACATTTTAAAACCCCCTAATTAAATTTCATAAACCTTAATTTTTTCATGTCCCTTGCTTAAAATGCTATTAGTTGTATATATTCCGGTTATTAAATCACCAGTTAATAGGTCCCCTTCAAAAACTGTATTCTCACAATGGGTAACTACCAGATATATTTCTTTAGCTCCCATTTCCTTTAGCTTAGAGGCTGTTAGGACAAAAGTGCCACCTCTAGAGCATAAATCATCAACTATAACGGCCTTGAAGTCTTTACTTTTTATTTCTCCGTTAATGTCCAATTTCTTTATATAACCTGTTTTAAAGTCTCTTTCTTTGCTAGCAGTTAGTATCCTGTCATAGTTTATTTCCTTACCATATCTCTTTGCTGCTCCAGCATCAGGATAAACCAAGTAAATATCCTCTTGTCCAGAGCTCAAGTCCTGTAAAAGATCTTCTGTTAACTTCTTAGACATATTCACTACCTTAACCCTATCCAATAATGCAGTAGATACTTCTGAATGAGGCTCATATATAGTTACACTTTCGAAATTCAACTTGTTAATAAGCTTACATAGATGCTTTAATGTAAAAACTGTTACCCCTTCAGTCCTATCCATCCTGCTATAAGGCATATATGGAAGCACTAGATCACATTTTACTTTCATTTCATCTAAATGACCCTTTAAGAATATCAGGTGAGTTAAATCCTCATCCCCTTCAAAATGAAGTCTAATTTCATTAATATGGTTTTTTAATTTTAAACTTTCACTGTTAATAAGGACCTCACCATTTGGAAACTTATTTACCTCTATCCTCTCATTATTAAAATAAATCATTTTATACCCTCCACTTATTGCTTTTATGTTATTATCATTTTGTTACTATGTCTTAATAATATACCTTCCTCCACTAATTGTCAATAGTTTTTTTGAAAATAATGTCCATTTTGTGTAAAGTTTTTTATTAAATAAATGAAATAAAAATTCATATAGTTTCAAAAGATAAAACTTATTCTTTTAATTGTGACAAGATAAATAATTTTCAAGTTAAAGAGTCTTATTATTTTGTTACATTGTTCTTTACGGGGAAAAAAATTAAGTATAGGCACAAGGGTAAAGAAAAAGAAGCGAGTGTCTTTTCTATAACGTTACAGAAGGACAAAAATATAGACTACTAATATATTTTTGAAACAAATTCATCTTTAAAAACACCACTTTCTCAATACTTGAAAGATCACAATGCTTGGAAAGAAAAGGTTTATAACACTTCTTGCAAGAAAGGAACTATATTCATTTCAGGTTGTCCTAGATTTGCAAGCTGGGAGATATATGTTGATGATTTTGTTTATACAAGAACAAAACCAGGTGAGAGAACATTTTCTTTCCAACTTCCATTGGGAAGATATAGAATTTCTTTTGCTACAAATGGACTTGATACAGTAACTGTAGATGGTACAGTGATTGTAGCAGATTCAAAATCAAATGAAGTTGAAGTTGAACTAAGTGATTACACTCCTCAAATTAAACTAATAGGTAAAAGAGGCTTAATAAGTCTAAAGTTAAAATCAACAATAATTTAATCTAACAAAGTCTAATTTAAAAATTAAGCTTTCACATCTATAATCAAGACTGCTGATTCTCTATCTTTTCCTTTAAAGCCTTAACCAAATCCTCCTCCATGAAGGCTTGTCCTCTACCTGGGTACTTATCAGCAACAACTAAGGCACTATCACAATGGTCTGCCGCAGCCTTTAGGTCCTTATTTATATAGTATTGATAATAGGCCTTAATCCTATGACCGTTGACATCCTTGTCTCTTTCAAGGATCTTTCCAGCCTTTTCATAATAGATTTTAGCCTTATCTTTATTGCCAGATATACAGGCGAAATAGCAAAATTCATTGTAAAGAGCAGGTAGTAAATAAGATGGAAAAGCTTCTATTTTTTCCTCCATTATTTTAATATTATCATTCATATCTTCAAGCTTATTACTATCCAATGCCTTATAATATTTGTAGAGAATTGCAAATAAATCATAGATTTGGGGTTCATCTAAATCTATGGATAAATCAATGGTTAGATCTCTTGGTCGAATTCCTGCAACAAGCTGAGACCCTATTTTGCTTATTACCATCATTTTATCTGCAAAAGGTTTCTTAAATATTTTGCTCCAAATAATCTTTCCATCTGTAGGGTAATTTCCTGAGAAAAAAGAAGCTAAATTAACAATGCCTAAAAATAAGCCTACAATCCCTAAAACATAAAAAAATAGATTGGTAGTTTCAGAAAGTCCTGAAAATATATATGTAAAACTTATAAATAATACTCCTGAAAGGATGTTTAAAATGATACCTCCTGCATAAAAGAGGATCTCCATATAAGTTTCTAGTTCCTTCTGCGGAGGAATCATGGCGCATAATCCACCGTAACCATTGTTCTTCATTATGGAGAATTTCATTTTCCCATTCTCATAGTTCCAAGTAAAAAAGCCTATTCTATAGGAAATTAACCTATATCCAAAGATTTTACCAAAAATATAGTGTCCAAATTCATGAATATTAATATGAATAAAAATTCCTATGTACATAAATAATACTAATAAAATAGGGCCAAAGGCTCCCCATTTACCAGCTAGTTTATTTACAGCATATATACTCCCTAAGGCTCCTATTACCATTCCTATGATAACTTGTATTAGAGTTGACAACCACTTTTTCTTTTTCTCTTCTTTAGTTTTTTCCAAGACAGTTCCCCCTGTTCTTATTAAAATCTTTCTTATACATATATTATTGCATTTACCATCCTATGGTATCTACATAATTATATATTATTTGGTTTAAAAGTACAATTTTCATTAGGAAAAACCCTCAGGGTTTTCAATCCCTGAGGGTTTAACTTATTCTATAGTAATTGCAGCTACAGGACAGGAGCTTGCAGCATCTTCAGCTTGGGCAATTTGTCCATCAGCCAATTCAGCTTCTACTGCTTTTGCCTTTCCATCATCCTCCATGAAAAACACCTCTGCAGCTATGGAAGGACAAAGTCCACATCCTATACAAAGTTCTTTATCTACACAAGCCTTCATAAAATATCACCTCAATATATAAAAATATATTATGCAAATTGTAGCAAGATACTGATAGGTCAGTTTAAGACGATCTTTATACTACTTGGTTAAGTTTTGTAATAAGCAGCTCTGCATCATAGCCATGTACCATGGCCGCCTGTTCAAGAGTTTCTGCCTGTGAAGCGGGACAGCCTACACAGCCCATGCCAAAATCCATAAGTACTTCCACCGTTTGGGGATATGTTCTAATCAGTTCACCTATTGTCATATTCTTGTTTAACTTCATCTTCTTTTCTCCTCACTTTCATATTTAAATTTTATAAATAATCTATAAAAATTTAATTTATCTCTTGTCTTAAGAATAAAACAAGCTCATGGCAATGTATGTGATTTGAATCAAAGTTTTCAAGCTTTCCTCCCTTACTACCAGCTTTAATAACAGTAAAGGCTGCCCTAGATATAGATATCCAGGCAGCCTATAAAGGACTATGTTTTTATAAGTTATAATAGTGTTTTTATCTTTTAAAATTTAGCATTTTTATTGTCAGCTCTCTCACTCATGCCTTTAATAATTTCCAAGTATCTTTGGGAAACCTCAGGACACACAGCTAAAATGCTATCTACAATATAGTCAATATTATTGTCATCAATCTTTTTAGCTTGTTTACCGTCCCCTTCAGCGGTTTCTTGGCTCTCCAAGGAATTATAGATTTTTTCAACTACCGGTGACTGCATAACCTTGTCACTTTCCTTACACTTTTTAGAAAAGTATAGTCCATCTTCTAGAATTTGAAATTCAGCATAAGCATATTCTTTCATCACAGGTTCTTCTGATTTGCCTTTACATTCATATTTCAAATGTTCCACATGTTCTAATTCAAATCTCTTTTCTGGGCCACCGCCTATTAAAAAGCTCCTAGATTCTAGTTCCATGAGCTTTTCCTTTATATGTTCCGAAAAACTTTCTCCATATTCTGTTATAAACTGTTTCATGGACATAGCTCTCTTCTTAGCATATCGGAAATTCTTCATTGTTTAATACCTCCCATATCAGCATTCAATGAGGCAATTATTTTAGTCTACTCATTTCTGAAAATTCGCCCATAAAAAAACACCTTCACCAGGTGCAAAAAACATCGGCTACTCTTCTTTATTGGGGATTGCCTCTGAGCTAATATTGAAGGCTATCCCCTATATATATATTATATGCTTAATTTGAAAACTTATCAAACTTTAAAGTCTAGATTATCCATAAAATTCCCCTTCTTATTGTACTTTATTATAATTATAGACTGTTTTTCATAATTTAAACAATTAATTTAAGATAAGAACAAAAGGCCATCAAAATCTAAGATTCTAATCTTTCTTTGCTCAATCTGTTTAATATATCCTAAGTCCTCAAACTCTGTAAGCTTTCTACTTAATGTTTCCGGAGTAGTACCTAGGTAAGAAGCTAAATCTTTTTTACTCATAGGTAGTTGAAATTCCCTTGTCTCTTCGTCATCCTCTACACATTCTGTTAAAAAGAGGGCTATTCTTCTTTCCACCTTTTCTGTAGCAAAGCGGGCACTTTGTTTTTCTGAACTTTCTAGTCTCTTTGAGAACTCAGATAAGATCATTAGGGATATAGATGGATATTTCATTAAAAAAACCTGTAGGTCCTTTCGTGTAATCATACATATATTAGTATCTACCATAGTTTCTGCATAAGCTTCGTGAATAGATTCGTTAAATAAGGCTAGTTCACCAGTGAAGTCCCCTGCCTTTAAAATACGGACCAACTGCTCTTTTCCCGATTCAGATAGACGATAGATTCTAACTTTTCCACTAGCCACAATATAAAGTGAGTCTGACTTTTCTCCAGCACTATAAATAATTTCTTTCTTCTTATAAGAAACAGATCTTGTTACTTTTGATATTTCCTCCATCTGCTTCTCTTCTAGATGGTTGAAGATTGGTACCAAGCTAATGCAGGCATGGTTCTGTTCAGAGGGGCAAGTATGCTGCCCTTCATAATTCTGACTGTGCCTATGAATTTTTTCTTTTCCCATTTTACCAGCTCTCCTTTACTTTACATACACTTGTAGGGCTGTCACATTATCATTTCCTGGACAGCCCCAAACTTGTCTAGCTTAACTACTCTTTTTGCTTTTAAAGCCTATCAACCTCATGGCATTAAGTATAACTAATAAAACACTTGCTTCATGGATAAACATACCTGATGCCAAATGAACATCTCCTGACAAGACTCCTGCTAGGAGCACAAATACCACTGCCACTGCAAAGAATGTATTTTGTTTCATGTTTCTTACTGTAGCTTTTGATAGGGAATGGGCATGGGCAAACTGCATTAGCTTATCTGCCATTAAAACTAGATCTGCAGTTTCCATGGATATATCGGTACCGCCTTCCCCCATAGCTAATCCAATATCTGCTGTAGCAATAGCTGGTGCGTCGTTGATTCCATCTCCTGCCATGGCTACTATATGACCTTCTGCCTTTAGTTTCTTAACAAAGTCCACCTTATCTTCAGGCAATAATTCTGCATGAAATTCATCCAAGCCTAGGCTATGGGCTACTAACTGAGCAGTATGCTTATTATCTCCTGTAAGCATGATCATTTTCTTTATTCCATTCTTCCTCATTGTAGTTAAAGCTTCTCCTGCATCTTCTCGAATTTGATCAGCGATGGAGAACACTCCTGCTATTTTGCCATCCACCGCTACAAATATAGCTGTATTCCCTGCTTTTTCCCGACTAATAGCATATTGTAAAACTTCCTGTGGAATGCTAACATTTTCAACATTCATTAGCTTTCCATTACCTATGGCCAAGAGCTGTCCCTCCACCTTAGCGCGAATTCCACAACCTTTGATTACTTCACCATCAACTACATTGCTATTAAGCTTTAACTTTCTTGCTTTTGCTTCCTTAACAATAGTTTGTCCCAAATGATGTTCTGAAATAGTTTCAGCTTCTGCCACTAATCTTAATAGTTCATTTTCATCTACATTATTAAAGATTTTTATATCACTTACTTCCGGTTTGCCTTTTGTTAGTGTACCTGTTTTATCAAAGACTATAGTATCTACCTTAGCTAAACTATCTATTACTTGTCCGCCTTTTATAAGAACCCCTTTCTTAGCACCATTTCCAATACCAGCTACATTAGACACTGGAGCACCAATAACCAGAGCCCCTGGGCAGGCAACTACTAAGAAGGTAATTGCAAGATGGAGATTGCCAGTGATAAGATATACTATAATTGATAAGACTACCACTGCTGGCGTATATATATTAGAAAACTTATCTAAAAACTTTTCAGTCTTAGATTTTGATTCTTGAGCCTCTTCAACTAGTTCTATGATTTTAGCAAAAGTTGTATCATCACCAACCTTTTCAGCCACAATTTCTATATATCCATTGTCCACTATTGTACCACTAAAAACCTTATCCCCAACCTTTTTACTTGCAGGTACAGATTCACCAGTTATAGCAGCTTCATTTAAAGTGGCCTTGCCAGATAGAACTTGACCATCAACAGGGACCTTTCCACCAGACTTAATAAGAACTCTCTCCCCTTCTACAACTTCCCCTACAGGAATAGTACTGCTCTTTCCTTCACGAATAACGGTGGCTTCCTGGGGAGCCATATCTATTAAGGCCTTTAGAGAGGAACGGGTCTTTTCCAGTGTCCGTGCCTCCAAATAGGCGCCGAATAAAAACAAGAAGGATACAACAGAAGATTCAATATATTCCCCAATATATAAAGCACCTATTACTGCAATAGTCACCAATAGTTCTATGCTAAAGGCTTTCATTCTAAGAGCTTGGAAGGCCTTAATTATTATAGGTAAACTTGCAATAATTGTAGCAAGAATCAAGGCCCCTCTTTTAATATGGTTATAATCAAATATTCCAAAGACGAAAGCTAGGACTATTAAAATTCCCGATATTAAGGTTATAAGATTTTTATGCTTATTTATATGCCTTATCATTATTCATCTCTCCTCTATAATAATTTGTACATATTTATACATTAATTATATTTGAGATGTTTCTGGCAAGCATTGATTAGAATCAAGTTTAATAATATTTCTTTTAATGTAAAAATCCGCATTAAGAAAATAATCTTAACGCGGATTGCCTTTTTATTGCAGATAACTTTTCTAGTTCAATGTAAAGCCATTAAGCTTTAAGCTCTAATACTTCATAGCCTAAATTAGAAACTATCTCCTTTAACTTGTCAGCACTAGTTTGCCCTTCATCAATTTCAGCCTTTACCTTGCTTGAGTTAAACAAGACCTTTACTGCATTTACTCCTTCTGCTTTACTTAATGTAGTCTCTATTTTTTTGATACATGACGGACAAGTTAATGTTTCTAATTTTAATTCTACTTTTTTCATATTTCCCACTCCTTCAAACTCTTTATGATTTAATCATAGCTAAGTTTGAAAGAATAAACCTTGATTAAAATCAAGTTTAATAAATCAAATTAAAATTAAACAGTTTATGGGCCTCTTCAACCTTTTGGGGAAGTATTTTACTAATTTCTTCAATATCATCATAAGTAAGGCCTAGATACTCCATTACCCTTTCATTTAATACATAGTTAGTATGCATACACAATAATCGCTCATAATACAAGGAGCTAATTGCATCTGCTATACTCATTATATAGACTTCATCCTTATACTTGTCAGCTTGTAAAGGTGTGTGGTGATGCTCAACTATCACTCTAATATCTTCTGGCAGCCTTAGTTTCTCACATTGCCAGGCTCCAGCATGTTCATGGGTAAAACCTTTCATAACTAACCTCTCAGCTACTATCTGATGCAATCCCTTACTTTGCTTTAGGACCACTTCATCTACTAGCTCCGGCAAGCATACATCCAACACCACTGTGCCTATATCGTGTATTAAGCCATAAGCAAAATACTTATACTTATCCTTATAGCCTAATTTTTCAGCTAATATATTTGCTGCTATAGATGTTCCCAAGCTGTGTTTCCAATACTTTTCCCTATTTAGATTCTTGGCTCTTCCTATTCTATCAGGAATTAAGGCCTTGACTAAATGAGCAATGATCAACCTTTCCACTGCTTTTGTCCCTAAATATACAACTGCTTCTGATAGGGAATTTACAGTTCTCTTGAGCCTGAAATAGCCTGAATTAACGTTAGCCAATAGGCTTTCACGTAAGTTTCCACATTTTTGAATCTTATCTGCTAAAACTTCCATGTTAATTTTATCTGAACTATCAATAAGACTAATTATTTCAAGGATGTTCCTGTTAATTTTTGGTAGCCATTCTGCTTCCTCTAAAAGACCAATAATTTTTTCGCTATTCATGACCTTATCCCCTTCCCTATTCTTTATCTTTTGTTAAATAAAGCTTACTCTCTAATATTTAATATTACATAGTTATTAGAGCTTTGTAAACCTCAGCTAGCTCTTCTTCTAAAGCTTCAAGCTTGATGGATTTTTTTATGCTCTTATCTCTTGTCATTATCTCAACTTCACCATTTTTAGATTTCTTTCTCCTACAACTATCCTAATAGGAACGCCTAGTAGATCTGCATCGGCAAACTGTACTCCTGGAGCTACCTTTCTGTCGTCCATGATAAGCTCATACTTATCTTTTAGCTTGCTATATATTTCTTCTGCAGCCTTTCTTACCTCTTCCTTTTTATTATTCAAGGCGCATATATGAATCTGCCATGGTGCAACGGCAATTGGCCATATTGGTCCATATTCATCATGGCTAGCTTCAATTATACAGGCTAAAAGTCTTCCAACACCAATTCCATAACAGCCCATGATTGGGTTCTTCCTTCATAATCTGTTAGAGGATAAATATTTGCTCCAATAAGCTTTCTGACCTTAGCTTCATTTACCTGCAGGTCTCCCCTAATAAATACAATAAGAGGTTTTTCCCTGCCTTCCACTGCAAAAACTGTTGCTTTTAAGAATTTCTTTGTTGGAGCCTTAAAGAATTCTGCTAGGCCATCTATGTCCTTTACATTTGGAGTATGAACCTTACATAGTTCTTCACTTTCCTCTTCACTATAATCAATAACAGAAGAAGCTGCTTCCATGTTAGCCTTGTAGTCACAATTTTCACATACAACTATAGTATCTTCACCTATATCTGATAAAAACATAAATTCATGGGCTACTTGACCGCCCATCATACCGGAATCGGAGCCAACAGATATAACTTCAGGTAAACCAACTCTTTCAAATATTCTCTTATATGCCTCCAGGCAGCTTTCATAATATTGCTCCAAATCCTCCTGGGAAGTATGAAAGGAATAGGCATCTTTCATAGTGAACTCACGAACTCTAATAAGACCTCCTCTGGCCCTTGGCTCGTCTCTAAACTTAGTCTGTATTTGGTAGATCATAAAAGGATATTTTGTATAAGAACCAGCCTCTGTTCTTGCTAAATGAACTGCCGCTTCCTCGTGGGTCATACCAAGGAGCATGTCGTTGCCAGATCTGTCTTTCATTCTCATAAGCTCCAAGGCTTTCATAAGCAGCCTGCAACTGAGCATATCTATCAAGAAGCCTTTCTAGATTTTCTTCTTCCCCCTTTAAAAGCTGCCTTTCTAAGTCCTTCAGTTCTTTATGGAGTTCATCAACTTTGTCAAAGGCTGTATTTAATATATCTATTACCTTAAAGCTTTCAGAATAAATTGGCCTCTGTTCAAGATATCCTATAGTTGAACCTTTCCTTATTGACAGCATGCCTTTTTCATAGCCTTCAATGCCCATTATAATCTTTAAAAGGGTACTTTTGCCACAACCGTTACTGCCAACTATTATACTAAATTTCTTTCCATACAGGTCTGCAATAGCTCCAGTAGGCATTTCACAAAGGAGACCTGTTATATGATAGATGGATTCTAAAATCCCTATTTCAACTAAAGACATACCCTTAAAAGCCAGGTACAGGACCCATATAGCCGATGTTATATCTAACCGCATTAAGAAGTTATATACATAACTAATAGATATATTTCTTTTCATTTTTCCCTTTATATTCATAATTAACTCCTCCAAATTTCTTTCCAGTCTACTTTCCTAAAATGAAAATAAGCCCTCTTTCAGGTAACTTAATAAAGAAACATTAAAGTTACCCAAAAATAAGGCTTATGGAAGAGTGCGTTTGTTTTTAAGTACTTGAGTCCTAAAAATCCTAAACTATTAGCTTAAAAATTCTTATTTTCTAAATTCCGCTAAAGAAAGATATAGAATCATGGATTTATACTATAATTGGTACTTATTCTAAAAATGGACGCACTTCTCCCGTCAAAAGAAGAAATTCCGTTTTTTGACACAGAGCTGCTGTATTTACACTGCTTATTCAATGTAACCATAAGACTACCAATTATCTTTGCCATGACCTACCCTCCTTCTAAAAATAATATACTAATTATATAGTAAATGTTCTTAACTTTCAACATCTCATAATATATATTTATTAGTAATTAGATATTAACTCCAATTAATTGTCACTATTGAGGAAATTCGTTGCTTTTCTACAAATTACTTGAACCTGAAAGAGTATTGTGATAAAATTAACTTGTTTATGGGATTTCCAGGAAATGTGTAAAAGTTTTTTAAATTTAATTTACAAACAAATAGTTCCTAGATTGGATTGCACATAATCAAAAAACTAAAAATTTATACTAGAAAAGAGGGATATTATGTCATTAACCGTTAAAAATCTAACCAAAAAGTATAGCGACAAAGTTGTTGTAGATAACTTAAGCTTTGAGATTAATGAACCTGGCGTTTATGCCTTATTAGGAACTAATGGTGCTGGTAAAACAACGACCTTACGTATAATCTTAGGAATGTTAGCAAGCAACGGTGGGGAGGTTTTGTGGAAAGGAAAGCCTTTAAATGCTGTAGAAGCCAATGTAGGTTATCTAGCAGAAGAAAGAGGCCTTTACCCAAAGTATTCTTTGCTTGATCAATTGTTATACTTTGCAAAACTTCGCAATGTGCCTAAAAAAGAAGCTATGAGCCGTATAAAATACTGGTCAGAACGCTTGCAAGTAAATGAATATGTATTCCCAGCTAAAACTAAAGGAAGAAAGGTGTCCAAGGCTCATCGTGCAGAGCAGCTCTCTAAGGGTAATCAACAAAAGATTCAATTGATGGCTACCTTGATTTCAGATCCAGAGTTAATAATATTAGACGAGCCTCTTAGTGGACTTGACCCTGTTAATACCGATCTATTTAAATCAATAATAAGGGAAGAAATATCAAAAAATAAGTATCTGATAATGTCCAGCCATCAGATGCCTACTATTGAAGAATTTTGCTCAGATATTACTATATTAAATCGTGGTAAGGCTATACTTCAAGGAAACTTAAATGAAATCAAAAAAAGTTACGGACGTGTTAATCTTTTTGTTAAGTGTGATATAGATATTGCTTCCTATATTTCAGATTTTAATCTAACCATAGTGAATAAAACACCTAGTGAATATCATCTAAAGGTTCAAGGCGAGGAAGAAGCTATGACCTTCTTAGGAAAGCTAATTGAGGACAAGGTTCCTCTTGTTAAATTCGAATTAAGAGAACCGTCCCTTCATGAAATATTCGTCGAAAAGGTAGGGGATACTCATGAAGAAAAGTAATATAGCTGGCTGGAAGGATGTCTTTAGCTTTACCTTTATACAAACAATAAAGAATAAGGCTTTTATAATTTCCTTTTTGATAACTCTTGTATTAAGTTTAGTTTCTATACCTTTCTTGAATTTGATTAAAGGTGGAGGAAATACGGAAGATAGGATTAGTCCAGTTAAAAAAGTTTATATTGAAAATAAAACTTCTCTAGGCTCAATGGACTTTAAAGAAGTAAAAAATAACAAGGAGTTTAGCCATATCAGCTTTGAAACAATGGAAGAAACTTTTGAAGAAGTTTCAAGTCGTATTGAAGAAAAGGAAAGTGACTCTATTATTTTAAGCATAGCTGAAGATCAGGCTCAATATTCTTTGAATTTTATAAAATCTAGTAAGGGTCATTTAGAGGAAGGTGATCTAGGCCCCTTAGCAGATGAAGTTACAAAGCAATTTCAACTTTACAAAAACTCTGCCCTAAAAATTAGCGATGATCAGCTGAATATGATTAATGCAAAGGTTGATACCCTAGTTAATTTGGCAGATGCAAATGGTAAGGAAATTGTTAAAGAGGATAGCTCCATATCAGGTTCTGAATACAGCTTTATTTATGGACTATTATTTATACTATTGATGGTAAACATGATTGCTAGTACTCAAATTGCCCACTCCATTGTAACAGAAAAATCTACCAGAGTGATTGAGTATTTGCTAACTTCTGTTAAACCATTGGCAATCATTGTTGGAAAAATATTAGCTATGCTGACAGCGGTAGTTCTTCAGATAGTGTCAATGATTGTAGTGGTCTTTATATCAAATAAGATTGCCTCTTCCCTAAACCCAGGCAGCGGGGAAAGCGTACTTTCACAGTACCTACCAGAAAATATATTTGGAAATTTAAATATATTTAATCTAGCACTTTCCTTGATTTTAATTGTCCTTGGTTTAATCTTTTACGCTACTTTAGCAGGGCTTACTGGTGCAACAGTTAGTAAGGTGGAAGAAATAAACGAAGCCCTTAAGTTATTTAATTTTACCAACTTAATTGGCTCATATATAGCCATAGGAGCCGCTATAGTATTAATGATAGGCGGAGTAAATGGCTTTATCATCTTTTCCTTCTTATTCCCCTTATCTTCACCTTATATACTACCCGGCGCCATATTGATTGGAAAGGCAAGTTTACCAATAGTGGCAACTTCCATAGCATTACAGCTAGTATTTATAATCTTACTATTTAGATTTGTTGCAAAAGTTTACGAAACTCTTATTCTTCATAATGGAAACGCCATCAAAATAAAAGATTTGTTTAAGATTTCAAAGACAGTATAGAAGGGAGATGGGAGAATGAATAAGAAATTTAGAGGCTGGAGATCTGTATTTGCCTTTACCTTTCAACAGACAACAAAGGCTATGAGTTTTAGAATTATCACCTTTATCGTGGCATTTCTTATATTTGGAGGATTGATACTGACCAATGTACTGATGGCAAAGCCAGATAAAGAAGATAAGTTAGAGCCATCTCCAATTAAGAGTGTCTATGTTTTAGATAATAGCGGATTACAAGCAGCCAATTACAAGGCCTTTATTAGCCAACTTAATGAAAAACAATTTGACCATATTGAGTTTAACAATATTGAGGATAAGTCTGAAGAAGAGGTTACTAAACTGGCAAAGTCAAATTCTTCTCAGTCTATAGCAGTAGTTATTAGCACTAAAGGATCAGACTATGAAATGAAAGCCATAATACCTGACCAATCTGATATTGAAAAAGATGCGGCTGAGGATTTCCTTGAAATAATGAGCTCAGCTTTTCAATCCAACAAACTAATGCAGGTAGGTTTGTCTGAGGAACAGCTTGTATCTGCCCTTAAGGCTTCAGTAGTTTCCTTTTCCAATGTAGGAGAAAGTTCAAATCCAACTATCCATATAGTTAAAGTATTTGTTCCTATGATATTTAGCTTTATCCTATATATTATGCTGTTGCTATATAGCCAAAACATATGTAGATCTGTATCTACAGAGAAAACCTCAAAGCTAATGGATACCTTGCTAACATCGGTACATCCTTATGCTCTTATAACTGGTAAGGTGCTAGCAAATGTAACAATAGCTCTGGGACAATTTGCTCTATGGATTGCTTCAGCTATTATAGGCTTATTTGCCGGAAATGCCATTGCCCAAGAAATCTATCCCGGCTTCGAAAACATAGCTATCACTATGCTTAACTTCCTAAGGAATAATATAGGTGAGTCTGCATTAACAGCACCAGCTATAGTTATGGCAATATTTATCCTTTGCCTAGGCTTCTTGTTCTATTGCGTAATTGCTGCCCTTGCTGGTTCTACTGTTTCTAAGCCAGAGGAAGCTGCTAATTCTCAAGGTGTTTTTAACCTGATTATTGTCTTTAGTTGGATTGTATCTTATATTGCTCCTTCTACCGATAATAAGACCTTAATAACCGCTTTAAGATATATTCCTTTTACTATACCCTTTTCTGTGCCTGTAGATTTAGTTATCGGCAATATTGGGTTGCTACAAGGTGTCCTATCTATAGCAACATTATCAGTTTTCTCCGTATTAGTTATAATACTATCTGCTAGAATTTATAAGGGACTTATTTTATACACTGGACAGAAATTCAACTTGAAACTCATTGCTAATATATTAAATAACAAATAGCAAGTTTCCTTATAGCTTAGCAAAGTAAAGCAAGAATAAATTTCACTAAAAAGAGGGTTGTACTAAATTCACTTAGTACAACCCTCTTAATCCTTTAACGGAATACTCCAAGATAACCTGTTACTAATACTATTACTGCAAATATCATTCTATATACAGCAAAGGCCTTCATTGGTTTCTTGTTTAAGTATGCGATAAACTTATCTATTACTACTAAAGCTACTATAAAGGAAACTACAAAGCCTACTGCAAGGGTGATGATTTCTCCAGAAGTTAGCATAAATAAACCACCCATTTTTACCAGCTTCAAGAAACTCATTCCTACCATAACAGGAATAGCCAAGAAGAATGAAAATTCAGCAGCTGCTACTGTAGTAAGACCTACTACCCATCCACCAATAATTGTTGAAGCTGAACGTGACATTCCAGGAATTATTGCTAGGCACTGGAACAATCCAATTATGAAAGCCTGCTTTGCTGTAATATTTAATTCTCTATCTCCAGAACCTTGAGTCTTAAATCTCTTCTCTGCATAGATCATCCAAATACCGCCTAGAAATAAGGTTATTGCTACTGGTACTGGTGCAAATAAGTATTCTTCTGCCAAGTCATCAAACAGTATACCTAGAATACCTCCAGGAATACAAGCAACAACTATCATTAACCAAAACTTAAAACCGGATTTTTCATAGCCAACCTTCTGCGGAAAGAAATTAACAAGTGTATCCTTAATCTTTTTCCAGTAAAGAATAACTACTGCTAATATAGCTCCAAGCTGTATTACATATGTATACATCTCAACAAAATTTGGAGTTTCACCTTGGAAGTTTATTAGATTTTGAACAATAATCATATGACCAGTGGAGGATACAGGCAGGAACTCTGTCAAACCTTCCACAATACCAATTATTATTGACTTTATTACTAATAGTATAGTGTCCATTTAATCACCTTTTCTTTATTTATTACTTTCCCAAGCATTTGCTCACTTAATATAAATTACTTTAGTATATTTAAGATTTATTATTAATCCATATAATCTCTAAATTTTTCAAGAGACCTTTTACTAGTCCAACTCCTCCCCCTTTCAAGAAACTATAATTTAGTGGAAATCTCTCTTGAACATTTCCTAAATCATTTTTTCTTCCATAGTACCCTTATAAAAAAACATACTAAACTGATTATATAAAATATACCTCCTAGAAACAAGAAAAATTAATTGGGAATTGTAGAACAAATAGCTCTAATCTTATTATAATACCTTTTCCATAAACTTCAAATCTAATTATAAGTCTATATACGGTTCAGAATAATCTTTAAAATACATAATAGGCCTCCTCTCTACTAAATTGATTATAAGGATTGACAATAGTAACCAGTTGATAAATTTATCCTTCCATTCATCCTTTAATATATTTGCTTTTTTAAATAGTAAAAGAGCCAACCCTTCTTTGCGGCGACCCCAAATGTTAGACTTTTTGAGGTTACCTTATTTTTTAAAGTATTGGCTCTTATGCTTTTATTACTTTATATTTACTTTCTCATTTAGTTACATCATACTGCATAATAATAATTATGCATTCACTATTAAATAATGGGTATCTCTACTACACAGCCATCAGTTTCTTCTATAAATACCTTAGTTATACTAGGATTATTCTTCTTTAATTTAAAAATTTGAACCTTTGTTAATGGAGGAATAAACTTAATGTGATTTACTTTAAATTCATTATTTATAATTTTCTCCCCTATTTTTGAAATAAAGTTAGCCCACTCTTTTAAATTAGGATTCTTTAGTTCTTCCTTATTCTCTAAAGCTCTATATCCATCAGCGTCATAAAAAATCATTAAAGCAGTCCCTAAATCACAATTCTTATTATTTATTATACTATATGGAATCTCAAAACCATTATCCCAGTTATAATTTCCTGCTATTATATGCAATAACGTAAAATCTGTTATACTTTTAATCTCATCTATAGTATCTTTCCTATTTTTACTATAGAGCAATTTATATACATATTCCTTTTTAGACTTATCCATTTAAAATCCTCCTTAATTATTACTTTCTAATTCTACTTAAACTTCTTTCCCACAAGTCTACCGTTGCTCCTTGACTTGGATACAATGGTAAACCACTTTCTTGTAGCTTTCTTAAATCATTCTGCAAGTCAAATACTTGTTTTTGAAGTACTTCCACACTTTGATTTATATCCATTTTATTTAGTTGACCTTTTTAATCCCATTGATTCCATTATATTTTTACCAAGTTTAGTTGAATCACCTCCAGTAACTACTCCTGGGGTTCCTGGAATTAATCTTTCAGCTTTTCTTACCCCCTGGTATGATAACCTTCTAAAGATATTGTGAGGTGCTGCTATGTATATTGTAGGTATTGATATTGGTAAGAATAATCATGAAGCAACAATTATAGATGACAAGGGTACAATTATAGGCAAATCTATTAAGTTTAGTAACTCCCACAATGGAGCTGATAAACTTATTGAACATATTGCTAAGAATATTGGTAATTCTGAAGTTATATTTGGCCTAGAGGCTACCGGCCATTATTGGCTTTCTCTCTATTCTTTTCTATTAGGCAAGGGGTATACTGTTAATGTAATCAATCCAATTCAGTCTGATAGCTTTAGAAACCTTTATATAAGACAGACTAAAAATGATACTAAAGATTCCTTCATCATTGCTGAAGTCATACGCTTTGGCAAATATACTAACACTAAGCTTGCTGATGAAAAAGTCCTTGCATTAAGACAACTATGCCGGTATAGAAGCTACCTGTCCTGCGAGATTGGTCAACTTAAGTGTAAGATTATAACTGTACTAGATCAAGTGTTTCCTGAATACGAGAAGTTATTTTCTGATACTTGGGGCACTTCCTCAAAGAAGCTTTTAGAAGAGTATCAAACTCCTGAAGATTTGTTGTCTATTGATATCGCTGAATTAGCATCTATATTAAAAAAGCTAAGCCGTGGCCAACTTGGCTACGACAAAGCAGAGAAAATACATGAAGCCGCTAAGAATACCTTTGGTATTAAAATAGCTCAGGATGCTTTTAAATTTCAGTTAAAGCAGCTTATTGACCAGGTAGTATTTCTAGAGATTCAAATTAAAGACCTTGATGAAAAAATTGACTCTTATTATAAGGAATTTGATTGCCACTTGACCTCACTCCCAGGCATTGGTTCTGTTACAGCAGCAGCTATACTCAGTGAAATTGGAGATATTAAAATATTTAAAGATGCTTCTAGTCTCGTAGCTTACGCTGGCATAGATCCAACTGTGAAGCAATCTGGACAGTTTCTAGCCAATAATAATAAAATGTCTAAACGGGGTTCTCCTTACTTAAGAAGAGCTCTATTTCTAGCTGCTTCAAATGCTGTTTTATATGATCCTGTACTTAATGAATATTATAACAAAAAACGTAATGAAGGGAAGCATCATTTAACTGCAGTAGGTGCTGTCGCACGTAAGTTAACTTATATTGTCTTTAGATTTATTAATACTTTCACTTAATGCCTTTAAAATATTTGCACATCTTTCAAAATCAAGAATGTTTGGTTCTCTTAACTTTCGTGTTAATTTCCTTAACTCTTCATAATCCTCACAAATCGAACCAACGCATAATCCTTGTGGTTCTTGCTCCAAATCAAAACTGTCTTCAGTATCAATATACCAAAAGTAATCTTCAGTAGTCTCTATAAATCTAATATTACTTTTATTGCACTTATTAATTAATTCATTTAAAGCACTCCCAAGTTCGTTAACATCTATAATCACGTCGCTACCTCCTTACATTAATCTAGCAATTCAATTATCTTTTTTAATTCTCCCTGTTGTTTTTTAATTTGCTTTTCTAAAGCCTTGATTCTTCCATCAATTATGTTTTGCCTCACTTCATCGTTAGGTGCATTTTTCAGTATGCCTTTATTATCGTATTTGTATGGATTAGCTTTATAATCCTCCAATTTTTCCATATGTTCTTTAATTAATTTTTCATATAAGCTTATTTTTATCAATATTGTTATTTTATTGAGTTGTCACTCTAGAAATCCTATTTATTACTTTATAAATATAGTTAGGAGATCTTTACAAGACATAACTCACTTCGACCTATACTAACAAGTCAGTTCTCACAGCAAGGGTACATAGCCCTTACCTTAATACAAAGAAAAAAAAGCTGCTAGGCAGCTTTTTAGAAGTTAGAGGTCAGAGTTTGTTGAAACAGAAGGTTACTCCCACCTAATATCAACTTTTGCATTTTTTGCATCATGGTTAATTATGATCAATTTAACCTTACCTGCTTCAAAGTCTTTTAAATCAACTTTACCGTCAAAATCAGTTAGATCTACAACCTTAACCTTATCCTTTTGCATAAGGTATAAAAAGGCACTACCTTTTTCACAAGAGGAGGAAACATGAAAATTATCTAGTTCTTCTTCGGTGAATTTAACACTTCTTTTCAGTTCTTTACCAGAAGACTTAAAGGAAATCTTCCACTTATCTCCTATGTTATTTTCCACCATCCCTATAGAAACACCACTAATAATAGGAATATCATTAGCAATGACTACATATGAGATAAAAGCGGATATACTTACTACAAAAGTTACCACCATGGCTATAAGAGGAACTTTGAATTTGTTTTTAAAGCCTTGAAGCTTACCTTTTCTCCCTATTAACAGGTATATTATCAAGCCAAAGAAGTTTGGTACAAACAGTGCAATTAAAACCCATATTAAAGGCTTCTCTCCTCTTTTTTTAGCATCGTTATATACCCATAAGCCTATAAAAGCAAATATTCCTATAAGAGAAACTACTACAAGGGCCAATAGTACCCAAAAAATCATATTACAGATTACCTCCTTCTAAAATTAATTCTTTCTTTGTTATAAAGATAAAGAGTATGCTTCCTATAGCTGAGAAAGCAAATCCTCCTATGAGCATCACTTTTGCTGTTAGGCTACCAAGAAAAATACTGATAAATGAATATATTAGAGCAGTAAATATCAGGACAAATAGAGAGCTAATACAGATCTGCTTCCATATTAATTCTCTTTCCTTCTTATCTATGGCTCCTTGAACCCTCATAACAAGCTCTGTAGAAGGACTCTCTTCCCTTGCCAAATATTCTGTTAGTAGATCATCAATATTATCCTTCACCATAGTACCTCCTTTTCCTTAATCCTTCTCTTACAATTTCTCTTCCTTTATGTAATCGGCTCTTTATTGTACCTTTGGGTTTTTTACATACTTTTGCAATAGTTTCTAAATCATATCTCTCCTTATAGTACAAGAGCATGGGGATCTTATACTTTTCGTCCATTTCACAAAATATCTTGTCCAAAATTTCTCTCTGCTCCTTTTCTAATAGGCCTTTATCAAGACTTTCACTGCTTTGACCATAAGCTTCCTTATTTTCATCGTATTCGGCAAATGGAGTAATACGATTTCTTCTTCCTTCTTTTCTTTTCATATTTCTCCACTTACCGATGGCTATAGATATTATAAAGGACTGAGGGTTTTCCTTTTCATTTATTCTATCCTTTACTTCAAAAGCTTTGAGCATTGTCTCCTGGTACAAATCCTCTGCTAAATCCTTATTCATGGTTAAACTGCAGCAAAATCCATATATATTTTTTCCATGAATATTCATTATCTGTTCAAAGGTATCTCTATCCAATCAAATCCCCCTTTCACTTATATATTGTCCTAATATAATCATCGGTTCATTTTTTTATAAAAATACTGTAAACTTTTATTTTCATATATATATTTCCTGTAAATCGTATAAAGTAAATCCGTCAGTGAATTTTTATATAGTCAAAATAATCCACCTTAATGCTTGTTAGCCTTAAAGTGGATTATCTTATGTCTATTTTTCTTTCTTCCTTTTGTAAGCTACTTCTTTTTGCTTTATTCTACAAGATCATCAACAGGTTTACCAGCCTCAACCAAGGCTTTATTAGCTAGCAGACATAAACCTTGAATAAGCAACAATAAGCCCGTTCCTATTAGCATGTATTCTATTCTAATTATATCAGCCAATGGACCAAACACAAGCATTCCTAAAGGCATCATGGCGCTTGATATCATCCCTAAAACACCAAATACCCTGCCTAGAAAATCTGCCTCTACCTTCTGCTGTAATAAAACTGTTGCTGGTGTATTGAACATTGGCATAACCAGCCCAACTAAGGCCATGAAAAACAAGTATATCCAGAATACAGGAACCAATCCAAGGGCAAGGGTAAAGACTCCTATTGCAACACTAGACAAGGTCATAGTATGAATCTTATTCTTGAAGCCACCCCAGGAGGCCATTATAATGCCACCAGCCATCATACCGATTGGGAAGGAAATTTCTATAGCTGCCAACCTCCAAACATCATCACCAAAAGTACGGGTGACCTGGAGAGGAGTTAAAAAGGAAACTAGAGCTGCCAAGAAAAAGAAAATACCACAAAAGACAAAGAGAGATATGGTCTGACTGCTTAAAAAAAGTATTATGTTCTTTCTCCAATTATTGTTCATCTTAAATTACTCCTCCTTTACTGTATATATTTGATTGATTTATCTACCAAGAATTTGTTAGTTGACTCCTTCTTCTTACCAATTATTACAACTAGGTCAACAGTTATATTTAAAAGATTTTTTTTAAATATAAGTTCTAACTTCTCAGTATTCTTTCCCCATGTTAATGGTGTCATTTTAATTAGGTATGGCAAAAGTTCCTTAATAATATCAAATTTATAGTTGATATTTTGAATATCTTCAACCTTTAACTTTTCACTAAAATA